>NZ_JBSFJX010000254.1:0-10162 GCF_053598275.1 Streptomyces sp. NPDC001156
GCGCACGGAGCGGTCGGCGTACGGCCCGCGCAGCTGCCCGGGCCGACCCGGCGTGAGGCCCGCACGACGGCGCGCGGATCCGCCGTGGCGCCCGTGGTGCCGCGAGGAGATCCTCCCAGGCACCGGACCGGCGCTAGTGCAGCGTCCAGGTCAGCTTGTCGCCGCCCACCCAGCGGACCACCTCGGGGTCGTCGAGGTCGTGGACGGGGACGCCGCACTCCGCGGCCACGTCCAGCACGTCGACGAGCGATCTCGCCCGGCCGACCATCTCACCGTCCACCTCCACGATGCGGAACGGCGGCGTGCCCGGCTGGACCTTGAGCACCGTGATCCGCGGATGGGAGATGTGCGGACTCGCGATTTCGGTCATGCATAGAGCGTAGAGCGCATCTCGCCACTCGGCGGCGGGGGGGGTGGTGAGCGCACGCTCTGGCGGGCCGCACGCGCCGTGCCACGCCTCGCCGCCATCGTTGGCCCGGCCGGGTGATGGACCGGCGGGCGCGCCGCCGTGCGGGCCCGGCGTCGCTGGGCAACGCTGGGGGTAGGAGGTGCCGATGGAGCCCGTCGCAGCCCTGGACCGGATCGCCTTCCTGCTGGAGCGGGCCGGGGCCCCGACGTACCGCGTCCGGGCGTTCCGCACCGCCGCCGCGGTGCTGTCCCAGCTGCCCGGGGACGAGATCGCCGGACGAGCGGCCGCCGGGACCCTTGAGTCCCTCAAGGGCATCGGCCCGAAGACGGCCCAGGTGGTACGGGAGGCGCTGGCCGGGCGGACCCCCGGCTACCTGGGGAAGCTGGAGCAGGAGGGCGGCGCACCGCTCGCTCAGGGCGGCCACCGGCTCCTGGCGCTGCTGCGCGGCGACTGCCATCTGCACTCCGACTGGTCGGACGGCGGCAGCCCGATCGAGGAGATGGGGCGGACCGCCGCGCGGCTCGGGCACGAGTGGGCGGTGCTCACTGACCACTCGCCCCGGCTCACGGTCGCCCGGGGGCTGTCCGCCGAGCGGCTGCGCGAACAGCTGGACGTGGTGGCCGGGCTCAACGCACGGTGGGCCCCGTTCCGGCTGCTGACCGGCATCGAGTGCGACATCCTCGACGACGGGTCGCTGGACCAGGAGCCGGAACTCCTCGACCGGCTGGACGTGGTAGTGGTGTCCGTGCACTCCAAGCTGCGCATGGACGCACCGTCGATGACGCGCCGCATGATCGCCGCCGTCCGCAATCCGCTCGCCGACGTGCTCGGCCACTGCACGGGACGACTGGTCACCGGGCGCGGGCGCCCCGAGTCGGAGTTCGACGCGGACGCGGTGTTCGCCGCGTGCGCCGAGTTCGGTACGGCGGTGGAGATCAACAGCCGGCCCGAGCGGCTGGACCCGCCCCGGCGGCTGCTGCGCCGGGCCCTCGATGCGGGGGTCCTGTTCTCGATCGACACCGACGCGCATGCGCCGGGCCAGCTGGACTGGCAGATCCACGGCTGCGCCCGGGCCGAGGAGTGCGGGGTGCCGCCCGAGCGCGTGATCACGACGTGGACCGCGGACGAGCTGCTCACCTGGACGCACGAGCGGACCGTACCCGCGCGTGTGGCGGCCACCTGACGTGGTACCCGACGCGATGCGTGAGGGAGGACTGGCATATGGGACGGGCGGCCGTGTTCGACGTCGACGGCACTCTCGTCGACACCAATCATCTGCACGTCACAACGTGGTGGGAGGCGTTCCGGCAGGCCGGTCACCAGGTGCCGATGCACGCCATCCACCGGTCGGTGGGCCTCGGCTCCGAGGACCTGATCGCCCACCTGCTGGGCGGCCGGGACCGGGACGAGGTCGACTTGCTGGTCGCCACCCACACGGCCCTCTACGGCACCTTCTTCGACCGGCTGCCCCCGTTCAAGGACGCCGGACGGCTGCTGCGCCGACTCGACCACGATGGCTGGAACGTCGTACTCGCCACCTCGGCGAGCGGGCCGGAGCTGTCGGCGCTGCGCCGCGCCATCGGAGCGGACGACGCCATCGCGGCGACGGCGAGTGCGGACGACGTGGAGACCGGCAAACCCGCGCCCGAGCCGGTGGAACACGCCCTGGAGCTGACCGGCGTGCCGCCAGAGCAGGCCGTGTTCGTGGGCGACACGGTGTGGGACATGAAGGCGGGGACCCGGGCCGGGGTGACGTGCGTGGGCCTGCTGTCCGGCGGCATTCCGCGGGCCGACCTGCAAGAGGCCGGCGCCCGCGCCATCTACCGGGATCCGGCCCACCTGCTGTCCATGCTGGGCGACAGTCCGCTCGCGCCGGACACCTAGGCCGGTCTCCACGGAGCTCACGGGCGCACAACTCATGAGCAGTGACGTAGATCACTATCGAATGGCTGAATTTCCGGAACACCAACCAGTAGTTTCCCGTTGAACAAGCCGTGGGAGCGGACGGAACAGTGTCCCCGGGCCTCATCCACCGCCCACAGGGACGATCGTTCGGCTGAAGCCCTGTGGAGCCTTTCGCCGAGAGGCGACCGCCGTCCGCGCCCACCACCGACTGCCCCGGCCGTGAATCCCCCGTCACGGTCGGGGCTTCTCCATGCCCGGACACGGCGTCCGCACACGGCGCGCTGGCGCCCGCTTGACTTCGAGCGCGCTCGAATTCGTAGCGTGCACAGTATGAGCACTGCACAACACAAGATCGGGTCGGGTTTCGCCGCCAGCAGCACCGCCGACGACGTACTTCACGGAATCGACCTCTCCGGCAAGCTGGCGGTGGTGACGGGTGGCTACTCCGGGCTCGGCCTGGAGACGACGCGTGCGCTCCGCAAGGCGGGTGCCCGGGTCGTCGTTCCGGCGCGGCGCCCGGCCGCCGCCGAGGAGGCGCTGGCGGGCCTCGACGGGGTGGAGGTGGACGAGCTCGACCTCGGTGACCTTCAGAGCGTGAGCGCCTTCGCCGACCGGTTCCTCGCCTCCGGCCGCACCGTCGACATCGTGATCAACAGCGCCGGGATCATGGCCTGCCCGGAGACCCGGGTGGGGCCCGGCTGGGAGGCGCAGTTCGCCACCAACCACCTGGGCCACTAGGCGCTCGTCAACCGCCTGTGGCCGGCGATCGAGCCGGGCGGGGCGCGGGTCGTGTCCGTGTCGTCCGCCGGCCACCACCGCTCCGGCATCCGGTGGGACGACCTGCACTGGAAGCAGGGCTACGACAAGTGGGAGGCGTACGGGCAGGCGAAGACCGCGAACGTCCTCTTCGCGGTGCACCTCGACAGGCTCGGCAGGGAGCACGGCGTCCGGGCCTTCTCCCTGCACCCCGGCGGGATTCTCACCCCGCTGCAGCGTCATCTCGCCAAGGAGGAGATGATCGAGCGCGGCTGGATCGACGAGACCGGCGCGCTGGTGGACCCCGACGCCTTCAAGACGCCCGAGCAGGGCGCGGCCACCCAGGTGTGGGCCGCGACCTCGCCCCGGCTCGCGGACAGGGGCGGGGTGTACTGCGAGGACTGCGACATCGCGGAACCGGCTCCGGCGGACGGCACGCGCGGCGGCGTCAAGGACTGGGCGATCGACCCGGAGCAGGCCGCGCGCCTGTGGGCGGCGTCCGCGGAGCTCACCGGCGTCGACGCGTTCGCGTCCCGCAGCCGAGGCGCGCGGGCCGGCCGCACCGGCGTCCGGCCCGCATCGGCCGCCTGCCGTGAACTCCCGCGGGCCGCACCCGCGTTGCCAGCACGGGGATCACATCGCGGAACATCAGGCAGCGAAGCCCACGTTGGTCACGTACTCGTACTGGCCCCACTGCGAACCCAGATCGACGATCTGGTCGGTCCAGGCGTCGTCGAGGGCCTGGAGGTCGTTGTCGGACCAGGCCCGGACGATAGCGTCCCAGTGACGGATGTTCAGGGTGCGGAACTCCACGAACCGCTGGCGGGGACGGGACACCTGGGACTGGTTCACGGGGTGGAGCTCGACCCGCGTACCACGCCCCTCGCGGTTGAGGCGGCCCAGGAGATAGCGGGCGACATTCTGGCGCCGGACCGCCCGGTAGGCCGTCTCGATCCTCTCCAGGTTCGACCGCGAGGGGGCGCGCCTGCCCTCGAGCCACGCCTTCAGCGTGCGCCCGGTGACCGTCAGTCCCGCCTCGCGGGCCGCGGCGCGGGCGTGGTCGCTGCGCGTGAGGTAGTGCAGCCGGGCCAGCAGACCGCGCCGCGACGTCACCGGGCTCGCGACCCCGCCGGCGAGCGCGTCCAGTTGCCGGGCCACCGCCTCGCTGCCCTTGATCCCGCGGGCGCCGTACCTGCCGAACTCGATGGTGTGCTGCGGCACTCCCGCTCCTTGCTCAGTCGCCCGGCTCGCCCACGGCGACGGAATCGGGGTCGTCGCCCACGGTGTAGGTGTCCTTGATCTTCACCTCGGAGACGCCGCGCCCTTCCGGGAAGACACGCCGCCAGTCCCCGATCACGTGCAGTTCGTCGGTGCCCATCGCGCGCACGACGGTCAGCCCTTCCTCATGCGCCTTGTAGGCCTTCGCCCAGAGGTTGGCGAAGGCCTGCGAACGGATCAGGTGCATCCAGTCGGGACGGTACAGCTCCCGGTTGTAGTTCGACTCCCCCATGGTGGAGACGAACTTGGAGTACATCGCCTTCACGTACTCCAGGGTCACCTCGTCGTCCTCGGCGATGGCCCGGTCGCGGGCGTCCTTGAGCGCCACGCGGAACTTCTCCAGCAGGTTCTCGGTCGCGCCCGAGGTAAAGGACTCATGGATCTCAGGCGGGTCGCACAGCGCGTACGTGGGACCCGACAGCCGCAGCAGCAGACGCAGCGTCGGCTCCGTGACCCACAGCGGGCCCGGTTCGTCCCGGTTGCCGAGCGGATGGGGCAGAACCCCGTCGTGCTCCCATGCAGGAGGCGTGATCAGGTGGACGCCGGCGCGCCTGCGGTCGTGGCCGAAGCCCGAGGAGTGCTCCAACTGACCGATCGGCAAGTGCGTCTTGAGAGCCGACAGATACGCGCCGTTGATGTCGAGGGCCGTCACCTCGTGTCGGCCCGCGGGCAGTTCGGGCCGCGCCCACTTGGGGCGGGCCTCCCAGATCTCGTCCGAGCCGCGGGCGGTCTGCTTGCGCAGGATGTCGGGGATCCAGGGGTGCGCCACGATGTCATAGCGGCCGCCCTTCCGGGTCTGGTCCAGCAATGCCATCGCGTCGGGGATGGCCCGCTTCACCAGTGCCGCGGTCGCCGCGTCCACATCGCCGGCATGCGCGGCGAGCGCGGCGGCCACCGCCTCGCCGATGGGGTCCGGGTTCTCGGAGGCCGCCTTGACGCGGCGGCCCACGGGCACGACCTGGACGGATCCGGTGGGTTTGCGGTCCGCCTGCGGTGCGTCCACCTCGGCGGGCCGCCCGGGTCCCGCGGGCGCCTTGCCGCACTCCCCCGGGTCAAGGTGCTGCGGGAATCCCGCCACCTGGTGCTGTGCGGGCTGCCCGCACAGCACACACGGCTGGGGCGCGGGCAATGCCTCCACGGCGTCGGCCTCACCGTCGAACTCCTGCCGCGGGTCCGCCTCGCCGGGGGCGGCCACCGTCTCCCGCGCGTCCCGCTCCGCCAGCTTCGTCCGGGCGCCGTCCAGGAAGTACGCGTACTTCTCACGCACTTCGCCGCTCGGGTCGCGTCCGGACTCCCAGCCGCCGACTGTGGAGGGACTGACCCCAAGGGCCTGGGCCACCTGCGTCCGGGACAGGTTCAACTCCTCGCGCAACGCGCGCCGTTCCTCGGCAGGTGGCAGTGGGACCTCCTGCCGGGCACTGGCCAGCAGCGCGTCGATCGCCTCGAACTCCGTCACCGGGCCACCGCCTTCGGGCCGCCGCGCAGCCGGAACCGGGCCGCCGGGCATCCGCAGGCACAGGCCGGCGTCGATACGGCGACCGCCGGCCTCATGTGTTCTCCCCAGGACCATCCCACCCGGTCAGCCTATCCAGCCCCGTGGGTCATGGGCGCGAGGCAGGTCGCCGGGTCATGCGGCCGAAGGCCGAACTCACGGCCCGCCATGACGAAGGACCCCGTGCGATCGACGGTGTCCGGGCGCGACCCCGGCCCGCGGGGTGTGCACGGCGTCCGCACGCCGTGCACACCCCGCGGGCCGGGTTCTCAAGAGCCGACGGCGTCCGACCGCCGGTCCGACGGATCAGGCAGTGGACTCGTCCGGTACCGGGTGCTCGGGGTGGACCGTACCCGCGTGGGGCTTGCCCTTCCGGCCGGTACCCGCCTCGTCCGTGTCGGGTACGTCGGGGGCGGATCCGTCGGCAGTGTCCCGTGCGGGATCGGCGTCCCAGGGGTCTTCGCCCTCGCGGGCCTGCTGGTCCGGCATGTCACGCGGGATGGGGTCGGCACGCTCGCCGGGAGCCTCGTGCCGCTGTTCGGTCACGGCGTCCTCCTGCTCCTCTTCGCCAAGGGGCCCGCGATGGAGACGAGCCCTGTCCGGCCGAGGCGGCGAGTACCGCGAGGCACGGCACTGAAACCGCGGAAGCCGTCACGGGCTCGGCGAGGCGGGGGGTGCGCGTGGGCGACGCGTGTGCGCTGCGGCTCTGGTGTGCGCGGGTCCCGGGGACGGTAGGAGCGCCGCAGGCGTCGCGCGCTCGGCGAGGCAGGAGCTGCGCGGGCACCGGGCCCCAGCACCCGCGCGTCCCCGAGCCCGGCGCCGCACCGATCAACGCGGCGAAACCACCGCAGGCATCGCTGAATCCGCAAGGCGGGAAGCTCGCGCAGGCCGCCTCTGGCGCCCCGGCCCCGGCCCCGGCATGCGCGCGTCCCGCAGCCGGGCGTGCCCGCCGATCAGCGCACTCCAACCGCCGCAGGCAGCGCGGGCTCGGCGACGCGGGAGCTGCACGCAGGCGACGCCTGAGCCCCCGGCCCGGCACGCCGCGCGCCGCTGTCAGCGCAGTGCAACCGCCGCTGGCGTCGCGCGCTCGGCGAGGCGGGACATGCGCGCAGGCAACGCCTGAGCCCCCTGACCCCAGCGTGCGCGGGTTCCGCCGGTCAGCGCGGCGAAACCACCGCACGCATCGCGCGCTCGGCGAGGCGGAGCTGACGCGGGCACCGCAGTCCGCGGCAAGCGCGCCCCCCACAGCCCGGCGCCCACCGATCAGTACGCTGGACCACCGCAGGCATCGCCCGCTCGGCAAGGCGAGAACTGCGCGGACGCAGCCGCCCCCGCGCGTCCCCGAGTCCGGCGCCCAGCCGGTCAGCGCGGGGTCCGTTCCTCCAGAGCCGTTCGCCACGCCGGCGGACGTTCCTCGTTGGTGGGCTCCGCGCGGCGGCCGCCGCGGGCGAAGAAGTCGGCGAGCGGCAGGATCGCCGCGCCGACCGTCACGGCATCGGGGCCGAGCCTGCCCAGGTCGATGGAGACCCGCTCGGCCGGGTAGCGCAGCGCATAGGACGTGGCGTACCGGCGCACGACGGCCAGGAACCGCGAGCCGAGCTGAAGGCCCGCCCAGCCACCGATCAGGATCCGTTCGGGCTGGAAGAGGTTGACCAGGTCGGACAGGCCCGCGCCCAGGTACTCGGCGGTCTCCTCCAGGACGGCGAGCGCGACCGGGTCGGCGTCGGTGCCGTCCGGGGGGTAGGCCGCCGCCAGCATGGCGGTCAGCGCGGTCTCCTCGTCGACGCCCTCGGGCGGCCGGCCGCCCTCCTCGCGCCAGCGGTCGAGCAGGGCCTCCGCGCCCGCGTACGCCTCCAGGCAGCCGAGGGCGCCACAGCGGCACCGGCGCCCCCTGACCCGTACGGTCAGATGGCCCCACTCCACGGCCCGGCCGCTGCCCACCTCCTCGGTGACCAGGCAGGCGCCGACACCGGAGCCGAAGAGGACCACGACCGCGTTGTGGGCACCGCGTCCGGCGCCGAACCACATCTCGGCCTGACCGAGGGTCCTGGCTCCGTTGTCTATGAAGTAGGGCACGGAGTCCGGGAGCCGCCCCGTGGAGCGGAGCAGGGATTCCAGCGGCACGGCGTCCCAGCCGATGGTCTGGCCGTGCACGACGGCGCCCTGCTCCGGGGTGCGGGCCACGATGCCGGGTACGCCGATGCCCACGCCGAGCAGTCCGTCGGGCGTGATGTCCGCGGCGGCCAGGACCTCCGCGATGCCGTCGCGGATGTGGCCGACGACGACCTCGACGTCGTAGCGCTGGTGGACCAGCGGCCGTTCGGTGCGGGCGAGCTCGGTGAGGGTCAGGTCGAACAGCTCGACGCGGACACGGGTCTCGCCGACGTCGACGCCGATCATGTGGCCGCTGGTCGGTGCCACCCGCAGCAGGGTGCGGGGACGGCCGCCGTCGGAGTCGACGCTGCCGGCCTCCTCCACCAGGCCGTCGGCGACCAGTTCGGCGACCACATTGCTGATGGAACCCGAGCTCAGACCCGTCGCGGGGCCCAGCTCGAAGCGGCTCATCGGGCCGTCGAAATACAGTCGCTGCAGCACCTCGGCGCGATTGCCCCGGCGCAGGTCGCGCACCGTGCGCCCGTTCCGCCCCGCCATGTGGCTCCTTCCGGCCCTGCCCGACCTGCACGATACCGCTGTGCCACCTCGGACGCGCATTTCCTTGCATGCTTAAATCAGACCCTAATTTAAGACATGAGGATGTGCGAGGGTCCTGGTGGGTACCCCGGTACGGGTCGGACCGGCGCGGTCGGGGGCCGTGACGGGATCTCCGGGACGTGCCCCGCTCACCGGCCGTCCGCACAAAGCCCCTGACTCGCCCCCGTGGACTCACTCTGCCAGGTGAACACACGGTGGCGTAATCCCTTCCGCCCGGCCACGCCGTGACGCCACGTACACGCCCTCGACGCGACACGGCGGCACCGCGACGGACCGCTCGGGAACGCGCCTCCCGCAGGGCGGGCGGCCCCGCGGCGCCGAAAGTTCCCGGTTTGGGGCCGACCGGTCGATCCGCGCGCCCGCCCAGCGGGTCGCGGAACCGGACCCTCGCCCACGCGCCTAGTATCCGGGGCCGTGGCGTCGACTTTTGAAGAACTCGTGGAGATGCAGCGTGCGGCGGCCGATGCGCAGTCGAAGGCCGACGAGCTGCGGGAGAAGTACGGCCCGCCCACCGCCACAGCATGGACCAGACAGCAGACCGAGCTGTACGAGACCGCCCTGCGCGCCTGGCGCGACCTCGACCGTGACCTCCAGGTGGAGATCACCGAGTACGCGAAGGAGCACAGCACATCGCGCAGCGAACTGGAGGACGAGGTGAGGACGCGGGCGGAGGAACCGGCCGGGGACGCCTAGTACTCCAGTCTGACTTCGCGATCTTGTCGCGGACCCGGCTGGGAACAGGTACGGCCACCGCGTGATCATCGGGGGTTGTGTGGACTCCTGAAGATCGTGCGGTGGCCGCGATCCATAGCGTAGACCCTGCCTGCTGGCGGGCGATGTTCGACCAGGTCATGGCCCGGATCGCGGGCAGATTCAGGCGAGTTGAACCCCGGGCTGCGGCTCGTACTTACCTGCTCGGGCTGCTGTCGAGCGTCGAACGGAAGAACTGCTGGCAACTGGCCGAACGGGCCGGCCTTGCCCGGCCCGGGCCGATGCAACGTCTGCTGCGCTACGCCCGCTGGGACGCCGATGCCGTCCGCGACGACCTGCGTGCCTACGCCGCCGAACACCTCGGTGCTGACGGCAGCGTTCTCGTTGTCGACGAGACCGGCTTCCTAAAGAAGGGCCGGTCTTCGGCGGGAGTGCAGAGGCAGTACACCGGCACCGCGGGACGCATCGAAAACGCCCAGGTCGGCGTGTTCCTCGCCCTGGCCACCAGCCGGGGACGGGCCCTGATCGACCGACGGCTCTACCTCCCCGAACACTCCTGGTCCAATGACCTGGAACGGCGCACCGCGGCCGGGATACCCGAGACGGTGCAGTTCGCCACCAAGCCCCGCCTGGCCGAGCAGATGATCGAGGCCGCGCTGGACGCCGGGATCACCGCCTCCTGGGTGACCGGCGACGAAGCCTACGGCCAGGACCCCCAGCTCCGCGCCGCCCTCAAGGCGCGCGGCATCGGCTATGTCCTGGCCGTCGCCTGCTCGACACGGGTGAGGATCAACCACGGCCGCGCTCCCGCCCGCGCCGATACCCTTGCCGGCCGCCTGCCCGCCACGGCCTGGCACCGTCAGAGCGCCGGAAACGGCGCGAAAGGCCCGCGCTACTAC
>NZ_JBSFJX010000255.1:0-10097 GCF_053598275.1 Streptomyces sp. NPDC001156
CCTATGCTTTCGCGGCGATGGGCTATCCGAGGGATCCTGAGCTGTATCAGGCGATGCGGTATCGCCGTCACTAGTCCTCACGGCAGGAGCTTGCGCCGGAGCCTGGCCATGGCCTCGGGGCCGACCGCTGTCTCGGTCGCGCCACGCAGCGTCAAGCAGTAGTCCTTCGCACGCGCCAGGTCAGCGCGCGCGGACGCAATCTCCGTGCGCACCTGATCCTGGACGCCCTGGGGAGCGAGGCGAATGTCGCGCACCTCTCGCGCGCGGGTGTTACGGATGCTGTCGGCGATGGCGACCACGTACGTGGTGCGCTCCACGTCCAAACCATCAGGGCCGGCGACTGACCGGCCGGTCTCGATGAGACGCGTCAGGTCGTCCGCAGGCAGGAAAAACAGGGTGGTTGTGGAGAACTCACCCAGCGTTGCCTGACGGCCCCACCGTATGAGCAAGCCGGACTTCTGGTCGACCATTGGCGCCAGGTCCAGGTAGATCTGTGCGTCGATGGTGGCCATCAGCCCCTTGGACTCATCCAAGAGGGACCGCAGACTGGCTACCTCGCGCGCTTGCTGGCCCAGAATGCCGGTGAACTCCCCCGACGTCTCCGGCGTCCCCTCGCCATCAAGCAACTTCTCGGCTAGCACGAGCAGTTGCTCCCCACGCACGCACAGATCCTGCAACGCCACCACCACGCGTACCAAGTGCCGGGCAACATCCGCATCCTGGCCGAGTTGCCTGCCCTCGAGCAGTCTCCCCCAGTGCGAGGACAGAATCTCCGCCAGTTTCGAAATCAACCCGAACATTCCGCCCCTTCCTCCGTGGCAGTTGAGTGTAGTGAGCGGTGCCGCCCAGATCACTCCATCCGAGCTTTCGCACGGAGGTCACCTCGAGGCGAGATGCGTCAGGACTCCGCCTGCTCGGGCGACCCGCCACCCTCGAATGTGTGCGGGAACACCGCAGGGCTTGCCTGCCGAGGGACCGCCAGGTGGCCCCTGATGAGCAGTGAACATGGAGGCGCCGCGGGACGCGTCCCAACGTGGCCCAGCCACGGGCCGAAGACCAGTTCCTCGCTGGCCCGAAGAAGTCCGGCATCCGTGTCATGGAGCGCGGCGGCCGGCGCACCCACAACCACAATGCCGCCTGGGACCCGATCCACAGCGTGATGATCCACCACACCGGCCCGTACTCCACCGAGGCCGCCATGATGGAGCTCTGCCACACTGGCTACACCACTCTGCCGGGCCCGCTGCGCCACGGCGTCATCGCCCGCTCCGGCACCGCCCACCTCGTCGGCTACGGCCGCGCCAACCACGCCGGCTCAGGCGACGACAACGTCCTCAAGCCTGTCATCGCGGAGAAGCTGATGCCGCCGGACAGCGAGGCCAACACCGACGGCAACCCCCACTTCTACGGCTTCGAGTGCATCAACACCGGCGGCGGACAAGCGTGGCCGCAGGCCCAACTCGACGCCATGCACAGGGTCGGTGCCGCCCTGTTCCAGGCCCACAGCTGGAATGCGCGGTCCGCATGCTGCTACCCGGAGCACTGTGCTGCCGCATGAGAACGTGGCGCTGCACAGGCAGCTCGCGGGCCCGGTGCGGTATGAGCCGGCGGACCGACTGTGGTTCGCGGCACTGTCCGGGCTGATCCCACGACGTCGGCGGGCGCGCGTGCTCCCGATCACGCCCGCGACCCTTTGGACACTCCTCACAGGTGTGGCGGCCGGACAAGACGGCGAAGCGCGCGCCGCCGAGCTGCCGCCGTACAGGTGTCATCTGGGTGACATGCCGTCGGCACGGTCGCAAGCCAGGCCGTTGTGGTTCGGATCGAGCCGCAGCGGGTCGTCGACACCGTTGGTCTTCAACGGCAGCTTGAAATCGTGTCTGCTGAGCCACGTGCAGCGGGCGGCCGTGGTGGCCTTGACTGTGTTCGGGAAGACGGTCGGGATGCAGAGGTCGCGGGTGCCGTAGTGGTTGTCGCAGCCGGAGACACGGACGCCGACCGGGGCTGAGGTGCGCTTCTTCCCGGGCTTTTGGGGCTTGTTCGCCAGATCCCTGGCGAAGTCGTGGATGTGCGGGGACGGGGTGTCCGTGCCGGCCGAGGTGGCGGAGCGCAGTGCGGTGGCGCTCCCCTGGGCGTCCAGGTGGACCCACTTCGCCACCGAGGGCACACCGTTGGCGTCGACCGCGAAGAGCATGTACCAGCCGGGCGGGGCCACATTCGGGTTGCTGGTGACGTTGAGGTCGATCGTGGTGCCGTTGACGGTCATCGGCAGGTCGATGAAGCGCTGGTTGGGGTCGGAGGAGTGGGTGACCGCGGCCGGGCGGATCAGTTCGGCCCTGGCGATCGTGCGGTCGACGGTGATCCGCTGGGTGCTGCCGTAGGTCCAGTGGCTGTCGACGACCGAGGTGATCTGCGGCCGGGGGCCCTTGAAGAGGTAGGCCGGCGTGTAGATCGACACATTGTGGTTCCACGTGCCGTTGCCGGGGTTGTCGCCGGTGGCCATCACGCGGCCGTCCGGCAGCAGGAAGGCAGAGGAGTGGTAACCGCGGGCCTCGGGGTCGGCGGCCACGGGGTCGAAGGTCTGGGTCTGCGGGTTGAAGATCGAGGCCTCGTGGACGGGGTCGGCCCGGTTGTGCAGTCCGCCGCCGGTCTCCAGGACCTTGCCGTCGGGCAGGAGGACGGCCGAGACGTACATCTTGCCCTGAGCGCCGGTCTCCTGGGTGGTGCCCGTCGGCAGATCGACGGTGCCCTGGGGCAGCAGCGGTCCCGCGGAGTACGCCGGGTTCGGCTGCTTCAGGTCGATGAGGTCGGTGAGTCGGTTGGCGTCGGGGTTGCGCTCGATGTTGCCGCCGCCGATGGTCAGCACCCGCTGATCCTGCGCCGGGGGCAGCAATACGCTGGCCGACTGGTCGCGCTGGTCCTTGTTCTGCAGGCCGTTGATGGGCGTGACGGTATTGGCGTCGTAGTCGTAGACCGCCGAGCCGGTACCGGGCGTGCCGTTGCCGAAGACATGGCTGCCGGAGTAGAAGAGCCGACCGTCCTGCATCAGGATCATCGACGGGTACAGACCCCAGTACGACCAGGTCTGGTTGACCTGTGACAGCGGGAGCCAGTTGTTCTGCGCGGCCGACCACTTCTCGGCCGTCACCGAGCCGGTGGAGTCCTCACGCAGGCCGCCGAAGGACATCACGTCCCCGTTGCCCATCTCGGTCGCCGAGGGATACCAGTGGCCGTCGTTGAGGTCGTTGGTCTGCGTGTAGGTCTCTGTGTCCGGATCGAAGACATAGCTGTGCCGGTAACCCTCGTAGCCGTGCGAGCCGTCGGCGGCGGGGTAGGCCTTGTTGCCACTCATGACCAGGACGCGGCCGTCGGACAGTTGGATATGGCCTGAGCAGAACATGTCGTCGGGGGTGGGGATGACCTTGTAGGTGCCGGTCTCGGGGTCGTAGACGGCGGAGGTGAAGCTGCCGGCCGCGAAGTTGTCGGTGTTGTTGCCGGAGCCCGCGATGAGCAGCACCTTGCCGTTCTAGAGGACCACGGAGTGCATCGAGCGCACCGGGTTCTGCGCGGGCAGGACATCCCACTTGCCGTCCTGGCACTCCGCGGCGGTTCCGGTACACACCGGATCGGGCGGTGTGCCGCCGACGAGTTCGGCGGTGTAGTCGTCGGTGGTGACGCTGCCGACGCCGTAGACGGACACGCCCCAGGTGAGCTGGTCGGTGCCGGCCGGGACCGGCGGGGTGCGCACCTCGGCCTTGTTCCAGGCGGCGCTGACCGGCGGGTTCATCAGGTCGGTCCAGTACTGCCAGCCGGCCGTGGTGTCGTGCCGGAAGAGGGTGACCGCGGTGTCCGCGGTGGTCGACTTGTACCAGACCGACAGGTCGTACTGCTGTCCCGTCGTCACGTGCGGGGCGCAGTCGGGGGTCTCGGTCATCATCGCCTTGCGGTCGCCGTCCAGGCGGCGGGTCAGGGCGACCGTCACCGCCTTGCTTCCGGAGTGCGCGTCGGCGGTGGTGGTGGTGAAGGTGAAGTCGTTGTCTCCCCAGCCGGACTTCTCCCAGCAGGCCGGCATGTCGTCGGTTCCGGCCGTCTCGAAGCCGGGGTTGATGATGAGGTTGGTGCCCGCCTCGGCCGCCTCGGGGGCCGACAGCAGGAGGAACGGGGCCGCCATGGCTGCGAAGATGAAGGCGGTGGCGGCCGCGAAGGGGCCGCGTGCTCTTCTCGTCATCAGGCCTCCTCGATCTTTCCGCGGCGGCCGACTGCCCGGCGGCCGCGGCGTGGCAGGTAGATCAGCATCTCGGTGCCCGCGAATCGCAGGACGGAGGTCACGACCAGGGCGAATGCGGTCGCCGTGAATACCCCCATCCCGAGTCGTCCGACGAACAGCGTGATCAGCGGGATACGCAGTAGCAGGTCGGCGTTGGCCAGCAGCCCGAACCGGCCCAGGCGGTCGGCCCAGTGGCGGTGGCGACGGCGTTCCCGGAACAGAAGCAGTTCGATCAGCAGGAAATTCCACAGCACGCCGAACTGGTTCGCGACGATCTCGGCGGGCACATAGTGCATACCCGCGGACGTGAGCACGGCCAGCGCCGCCAGGTTGGGCACGAAGCCGGTGAGCCCGATCAGGCCGAAGGCCAGCGCCCGCGCGACCGGCGAAGCGGTGCGCAGCCTCACCAGGTGGGCGAGGAAGCGCATTCCCTCCCGGACGGTCGACTTGGACTCGCCCGCGTAGCGGTCCTGGAAGACGAAGGGCACCTCGGCGACGGGGCGGGGGCGGCTGCGGACCGCCAGCTCCAGCAGGATCTTGTACCCCAACGGGTGCAGCGCGCCGCTGCCGCGACGGTTGCGCACCACATCGCGGCGGATGGCGAAGAAGCCGCTCATCGGGTCGCTGATGCCGCGCAGGGCCCGCGGGAACAAGCCCTTGGTGAGCCAGGTCGCGCCGCGCGAGACCGCGACCCGGTAGGCCCCGACGAGCCCGGCGCGGCTGCCGCCGCCGGTGTAGCGGCTGGCGACGACCAGGTCGGCGCTCTTGTGGGTGCCGGTCTCGACGAGCTTGGGGACGAGGGAAGGCGGATGCTGCAGATCGGCGTCCATCACGACGACCCACTCGGAGTGGGCGGCCCTCAGGCCCTCGACAACGGCGCCGCCGAGTCCGCCGGCCGGGGTGTCGCGGTGGATGACAGTGACGGGGAACGGGCAGTCGCGGCCCGCCATCTCGGCCACCGCCGGGGTGTCGTCGGTGCTGTCGTCCACGAAGACGACTTCGCAGTCCGGCAGCCGCTCAGGGAGGGATTCGGCTAGCCCGGCGAGGAGTTCGCGGATGTTTCCGGACTCGTTGAAGGTGGGGATGACCACGGTGACGGAGCCGGGCGCGGTGGGCGCTCCGGCGCGCAGATCGGGGGCGTTGGCCTCTTCCGTGCCGCTACTGAATACGGTCACCTGGTTCCTCCAGCGATGCGACGGATCTCGATGCGGTCGGCGCCCTCGCCGAAGACCGCGACCGGGGTGGAGTGCTGTAGTGCCGCCTTGACGGTCGGCAGGTCGACGGCGTCCCGGCGCACCGTCGGGGAGGCGACCACGTAGTCGATGTCCCGCCAGCCGTTCGGCAGCGTCCTGGCGACAGCGGGGTCGAGGTCGGCCTTGTAGAACCAGATGGCGCCGTCACCGGGGCGGTATCCGGCGTGGACGAGGTCGAGCCACAGGGCGTCGTCGACCAGCGCCCGCGTGCGGCCCGGGTCCGCCACGTCGTCCCGCATCCAGGCGGCGGCCGCCCGGTAGGGCGCGTTGGCGTCGGCGGTCAGGGCGGTGCGGTCGCCGTCGTACCAGTGCGATACGACCCGGACGGCGACGGTCGCGCCCAGGGCGGCAAGCAGCGTCCCGCGGCGTACCAGAAGGCCCGGCCGCCGCGCCGGGCGCTGCGAAGCAACACCGTGTGGGTGACGCTCGCGGCGGTCCCGGCGACGATCAGCGCGAGGAAGGGCAGCGCCTGGATCACGTACATGGCGGGCAGATAGCCCGACGGACGCATGGCGACCAGAGCGAGGGTCGCCACGGCGAGAGCGGGACCGGCCAGCGCCCTGGCCGTCACCGACCAGTGCAGGACACCGAGCAGCAGCACAGCGCCGGCAAGCCCGCCGAGCGGAAGCACGGTGTCGTAGTAGAGCCACGACTCGAAGACCGCGTGCGAGTTGGTGCCCTTGGCGAGGATGAAGCCCGAGCCCTGGCGGCTCATCTGAAATCTGATCCCGTCGATCAGCGAGACGTGCCCAGGGCCCGGGAACAGTTCATAGTTGAGCAGGGCATAGAGCGGATACCCGAGCCCGGTCAGCCCGCACGCGACCACCGCGCCGGTCACCGCGAACTTGCGGGTGTCACGGTGGCTGTGCTGCCACATCGTCACCAGCAGCGCCGGCAGCACGACCAGCATCGTCTCCTTGCTCAGGACGCTGGTGGCGGCGGCCAACCCGGCCCCGAAGTGGTGCCACAGATGGTGGCTGGGGGACGCGGCCAGGCAGAATGCCAGCAGCATCCACATCACCGCAATGTTGTCGAGGAAGATCTCCCGCTGCAGCACGACCGCCAGCGGCGACAGCCCGAACAATGCCATGCCGAGCCCGGCCGCCCAGCGCGGCAGGCCAAGCCGTCGCGCCAGCACGTACAGCAGCGCCGCACTGATCCCGCTGACCAGCAGCATCGCGTAACGCATCGTCGCCACCGTCATGGCGTCCTGGTCGATCAGCGAGGCCGGCCATGTGATGAGCGCGATCTGGATCCAGCCGACCGGCGGGTGGTCGTACCAGTACGTGTAGTGGGCCAGCCCCCTGCCCTGCTGGACCGACCAGGCCTGCGCGAGGTACGTGCCCTCGTCGTCGCTGAAGGTCGGGAAGCGCGTGATGTTCCAGCCCTGGACGGTCAGGATCACCGTCAACAGAGCGCCGCACAGGAGAAGATCCGGACCAGAGGTGCGTAAGCGGAATCGTGGAGCGGGGCTCTTCGCGGCGCGGTGGGCGCCGGTACGCGGCGCGGGCACAGCCGCAACCGGCGGCGCAGTAGCGGTGAGCCTGGTGACCGTCACCGGCGCACGTCCTCTCGGGTCGCCTCGGTGAGGTGGGCGCCGACATGGCGGGTCAGCTCCCAGTCGTTGCGGCCGCGCTTCTCGCGCCACACCGCGCGGGTGGCGGCTCCGGCCAGGAGGAGCTGGTAGAAGGGGCCGCCCACGATGAGCTTGACGTAGTGCACCAGGCGCACCCGCAGGGCGTACTGACGGCCGAAGTCGTGCAGGCCCACGATCTCGAAGACGAAGGTGACGGTGGCGGTCAGCGCGGGCAGGAAGGTGACGACCGTGATGCCGACCGGGACGTCGACGAAGAGCGCCACCCAGATGTTGATCGGGATGATCACCCCGGTGAACGCCTGGAAGAACGGCGTCATGAGGGTGTAGCGGGCGAGCATCCGCTGCCCCAGGGTGGGCAGTTGCTTCCAGTCCTTTTTACGGTAGACCTGAAGGAAGCCCTGGTTCCATCGGGTCCGCTGCTTGAGCAGACTCACCAGGGTGCCAGGTGTCTCCTCGCGGGTGACCATCTCGGCGTCGTACGCGACGACCACGCGCTTGCCCTTGCTGGACAGCCGCACTCCCAGGTCGCAGTCCTCGGCGAGGCAGTTCTCGTCCCAGCCGCCGACGTCCCGCAGCACGTCGGTGCGGACGAAGACGGTGTTGCCGCCGAGCGGGATGAAGCCCTTGAGCGCGTGCAGGTGCAGCCGGCTGCGGAACCAGAAGAAGTACTCCAGGCAGTTGCGCAGGCTGTACCAGCTGGAGTGGAAGTTGATGAGCTGGACGCCGCCCTGTACGACATCGGCCCCGGTGGAGCGGAAGGCGTGGTCCACATGGGTCAGGAGGGCGGGGTGGACCTGGTCCTCGGCGTCGAAGACCCCGACGACTTCGCCGGAGCAGTACGGCAGCGCGGTGTTGAGGGCCTTCGGCTTGTTCTTCGACTCGTTGGTGTCGACCACCACCCGTACCCGGTCGGGCGCAGACGCCGCTACCCTCTCGGCCACTTCGGCGGTGCCGGGGTCGTCGTGGCCGACGATAATGATGATCTCGTAGGCCCCGTGCGTAGATTTCAGCAGGCCGTTGACGGTGTGTTCGAGAACCGCCTGCTCGTGCCTCGCGGGAACCAGCAGGGAGAAGGAAAGGCCCGCGTCCCCGTCGGGCCGCGCGAAACGGGTGGCCGCCAGCGTCTCAGGCGTACGCCAGGCATGCATCTGCCACCAAAGAGTGAACGCCGCCGTCCAGAACAGCGCCAGCGATGTCGCGGTGATGAGCGCGGCAAACAAGTAGAACTCCTCAGACGGGCTGTGGAGCACCACAGCTGTGAACAGATCCTCGTGGGTTGGTGCCGGTCGCGGAGTCGGCGACGAGAAATCCGGGCATGCTCTCGTTTCCCAGGCGCATGCGGGGCCCCGGGACGCGTACCTGAGAATTACGGAATTCCGCGTGTCACGGCAGATTTGGTCTGCGGAAGTGGTCCTGTGTACGCGGCTGAACCGCCCGGCACACCGGTTCATCGGGCGGAAACCGAAACGTACAGCGAAGGGATGGCCAATCTGTCCGGCCGGCGAAGACGACCGCGTCAGCGGTTGGCGAGCGCCTCAACACTCCAGGTGCTGCCCCTGAAGTCGCACAGTGTGCCGGTGGTGGTGCGACAACCTACGTCACCCGCGCCGCAGACCGAGCGGATTTGAGTGGCCCGCGCCCTGCAACTGCCCTGGTACTGCAACCGGAAGGGGCCTTGCCCTTAGACCAGACGGCGAGCGCGCACGAGGGCTCGTTGCGACGGCGCCCTCCGCAACGAGGTGAGACCGGTCCGGCGGTTTTCTCGGCCCTCTGCCCAGGACCTCGAGGCCGGAAGCTGTCCCATGGGCTCTCTTTCGAGTTCTTGCACGTCGAGCATGGTGATTCCATTTCGTGACGGGCGCAGCAAGACGTATTGGGGGTGCACGCAACACCGTCCAACGCCGTTGGACGATTTGTCCGGCGATGTTGGACGCTAGTTGCTGTGTGCATTGCCTTGCAAGCCGCTCCTGCGGAGGATTTCCGCGTCGAAATCACGCAACGGGGAAACCAGCAGGTGAGCGCCTCATGGATATGGCTCGGTCGCCGGTGGGACGCAGGTTGGGGCTCACCCGTACGAGTCAGCCCGGCCGACTGCGTCCTGGCGAGATTCCCGCCAGTCGGAGGTGCGGGTTGGGGCGCTGTCAAGTCGGCCTCGGTTCGTCAGTGGCGATCGGCCACTGATCGGTTCCGCGGTTCATCCGTAATATCTCGTTGCCGGGCAATGCGGGCCGTCGCATGCCGCTGGCACTGGGTGCGCCGGGTTCCGCAGGCCCTGATCTGCCGGTCCTTCCTGGTCCTCGTCGGGTCGGGGCCCGTGTGGGGCTCGCAACGTCATCGCTGCAGGTGGGAGCCTGCGTACCGAGCCCTCGGCAGTGGCTGGGATACCGCACGGTTGATCACCTCACTCCTGTACCGGGCCACCTGTGCGTTGCTGTCCGCGCCGGCGGTACCGCTGCGCCGGAAGACCGCCGAGGATGCCGAACTACTGGTGCTGCGGCACGAGAACGCAGTACTGCGACGGCAACTCACCAATCCGGTCCGCTACCAGCCCGCTGACCGGTTCTGGCTGGCCGCACCGTCGTCGCTGATACCGCGCCGCCGCTGGAGCAGCGTCTTCCCGCTCACGCCAGGGACGCTACCGGCCTGGCACCGAAGGCTGATCGCCAGCAAGTGGGACTACTCCGGCCGACGCCGACACATCTGAAGAACAGCGTGGCAACCTCGCCCCGTGCAGCCTCGACGAGCTCGCCGCACTGGCCCGCACCCGCCTGAAACGGATGCAGTACCAGCCCGCCCTGCTCGACGGCTTGATCGCCGAGACCGGACTCATCCCGGCCCCGCCATGACGTCACCTCGAACCGAAAACCTCAGTAGTCAGCACCAGCCCGGGCCGCGCTGGTCCATCGCGGCAAACCGTACCGATGCGCCCGCCTGCTCGGCGCGTCGTGATCTGCCGGATTCCTGCGCGTCAGGGATGCTG
>NZ_JBSFJX010000256.1:0-10050 GCF_053598275.1 Streptomyces sp. NPDC001156
ACGCGGGAGACCAGTGCATCCACCACCGTTCGGGATGCGCCAGTTGACCAGGACTGGGTACAAGACTCACTCCTGCTCACTGACTAGGAACGGTGCCGTCCGCGCCATAGAGCGCGGCGCCGATGGGGATGCCTCCCTCGGCGAGGCCTGCGCGGGCCTCCGCGACGGCGGTGGCGAGCCACTCGTGTGCCTGTGCCTGATCCATCCCTTCACTCTGCGTCGGCCGAAACACCGGGGCAACGTGCGGACTCTCCGGGCAACCCGCAGCCGGACGAACTGTCGCCCTGGAGGCTCTCGTGCCCGCACTCACCCTCCGCGAAATCCTGGCCCTCGACCCGGTGCGGGCCGCCGAGCCCGAGCTGCTCACGGGCGAGGGCTTCCTCGACGGCCCGGTGCGCTGGGTGCACTCCAGTGAGGTGTACGAGGGCGCGAATTTCCTGGACGGCGGCGAACTGCTCCTGACGAACGGGTTCGGGCTGACGGACGTCGGCGAGGAGATCCGGCGGCGGTATGTGCGCGAGCTGGGCGCGCGGGGCGCGACGGGGCTCGCGGTGGAGGTGGGGCGGTCGCTGCCGCACATGCCGGACGAGGTGAAGGACGAGGCGCGGCGACTCGGGCTGCCGCTGCTCGCACTGCACCGGGTCGTGCCCTTCGTACGGATCACCGAGGCCGCGAACCGGGCGATCGTGGCCCGCGGGTTGTCCGGGCGGTCCGTCGTACGGCCCTGGGGCGGCGACCACACGGCCGCCCTGCTCGCCGACCTGGCCGACGGGCAGGCCCTCAACCAGCCCGAGGTGGAGGCGCGGGCGGCCCTCGCCGGTTTCCAGCCGGGGCCGGGGGCGCGGCTGGTCGGGGTGTCGGTGCACGGGGCGCGGGACGCGGGGATCGTGGAGCGGGCGGTACGGGCGCTGGGCGGGGGCGGGGTGTTGCGGGCGGTGTTTCCGGGGGACGTGCTGGCGTTGCTCGCGTTGGCCGGCGCAGAGGGGCGGGCCGCCGTACGACCGGGTATCGCACGCGATCCGGTGCGCGCCGTGCAGGACGCGTTCCGTGCCGCCGCCGAGGCCGGGCTGACCGTGGCGGTCGGGCATGCCGTGGCGGCGGGCGGCGGCTGGCAGCGGTGGAGCGAGACGCTGCGGGCGGCGCGTACGACGCTGGAGCTGGCCCTGACCGTGCCGTCCGCCGAACCGTCCGCCGACGGGGGACCGCTGGTGACGTCGTCCCGCGCACTCACCCTCGAACGAGAGCTGACCCGCGGCGGCATGGACGCCAACCGCGACCGCCTCTCCCGCCTGGTCCAGCACAGGCTGGGCCCGCTCCTTGCCTGGGAAGCGGCGCACCCCAGCGATCTGACCCGCACCCTGGAGGTCCATCTGCGCCACGGCTGCTCGCCCACGCGCACCGCGGCCCTCCTGCACATCGGCCGCCAGTCCCTCTACCAGCGCCTGGACCGCATCGAGTCCCTCCTCGGCGTGGAGATAGCCGACCCGGACCTGCTCGGCGATTTGCTCACGGCCCTGTGCGCGCACCGCATCGTGCGGGGCGCACCGGCCACGGCTCAGGGGCTGCGGACGGTGGCGTGAGGAGGCCGTGCCCCGCCCCGGGCAGCGCCGCGCCCTGTGACCGCCCTCCGCGCGGCCGTCCCCGTCAGCAGCGGGCGTGCATGGGAATCCCCGTACGACAAGGCCGTGCCGATCGTGGAGCTGGCTTTCCGACAAGCCCGGTTCGCCGCACTCCTGACCGAGCACGGCATCCCGACACCACGTACCGTCCTGTCGGACGAGATAGACCAGGCCCCCGACGGCCCGCTCGTCGTCAAGCCGTGTGACTATCCCCATAGATGCCTGCTCGGTTGCGCGATCTTGCAACTAAGGTGGAGCCCAATGCGTCCCACCCGTTATCGGCAGATCACCGGATGAATCGGACGGGCTGGGCACATGCAAGAGCAGCAAGCCGGAGTGGGGGACAGCGGCCGGGTACGGCGACAAGGTCAGCATCCCGCACGTCACTCGTGGGGGGAGTGGTCGCCCGCCACCGTGTACCGCGCTGCTCCTGCGGAGAGGGAAACCAGGCGCTCCGGCCGCCGAGGGTGTCTGGTGGGCCTGACCCTCGGAGCCGTACTCGTAGTCGCCGCCCTCGGCGTCGTCTGGTGGCTGACCCGCCCACCCGCACTGCCCACCATTCCCCATCAGTATCTGGCGACCGTTCAGTCGGCCACCAAGACCTGCCCGGAGCTGAGCGTTCCGATGCTGGCCGCGCAACTCGACGCGGAGAGCCACTGGAACCCGCAGGCGGACTCTGGCAAAGCCCAGGGCATCGCGCAGTTCTACCCGTCGACCTGGGTGGAGTGGGGCAAGGACTACACCGGCAAAGGCCGGGCCGACGTGTGGAACCCAGACGACGCCATCCCGGCCCAGGGCGCCTACATGTGCCACCTGTTCAAGGAGGTCAAAGGCATCCCCGGCGACCCCACCCAGCTCGCGCTCGCCGCATACAACGCGGGCCCCGGCGCGGTGCTTAAGGCCCAGGGCATCCCACAGATCCCCGAAACGCAGAACTATGTCAACCGGATCGAGGCGCTGATCCCGAAGTACACCCAGACCTATGCCAAGCAGATCAGCGCGCCGCCCAGCCCTCCAGTCAACTGACGACCTCACAGTTACCTACCGACGAGTTCAACGAACTATCGGTAGTGGCGCCGGACGCTGGACTAGCCACCTTGAGACCGTGGACCGTCGTTCACCGCGACGGGTGCGTTTCCTTTGGAGTGGCTACCGTTCCCACCACCAACGATGCAGCGCGTCGCCGCATTCTCGCAGGGCGCCAGATCACCCAGGACGCCGAGATCGCCTGGGTGGTGGGGACCCCGAAGCAGGGAAGAGGCATCGCCACCGGAAGCAGCCCGAGGACTCGTCGACTGGCTCAGCCGGCAGCTGGTGCACACCGCCATCGCCCATATCCACCCCGAACATCGGGCATCCGCTGCCGTCGCCACGGCCGCCGGACTCAAACCCACCGACGACCGGCACGACGGCGAGATCCGATGGCGTCGGAGCATCGGGCGATAACTTCACCAATCGATGAAGGGGCGGAGGCCCCGCCCCTTCATCGCATCAAGCTTGGCAGTCTCTTCACCCAATGCGTCCAGAGAGGCGTCCCCGAGGGTCAACTCCTCGGCCGCCGGGCCGTGTCCGGTACCGGCGGCGGACCGGACACGGTGACCAGATGAGTGATTGGCCCGTCCCCGGGATTGACGGGAGCCAGCCGCATACAAATATGCTGCCAATCACTTCGGTAAGTTTCATGTGAGGCCGGCAATAAATTCTGTGTGAGCGCCGGTTTCATTCCCCGTATTTCCTGAGAATTGATTCAGGTGTATTTCGCCGGGATCTCACCGGAATTGGGTTTTTCTGGCGCGGGAATCTCGTAATGTCTTCGGTGTCGAAAGCGAACAGTGCTTACGGCGCAGGGAATCCACCCGCAGACCAGCGAGGAGAAGCCGATGAGCTTCCACAAGATCACCCCCGTCAAGAAGGCCGAGAAGCGGGCGTCGAAGAAGCACTGCAAGAAGTGGGACTGGAAGAAGCCCTCGCAGCGCCGCCCGGTCGGTCACCAGGGCTGACGCATCGCCACGAGGCGGGTCGCCGGAGCAGCTCCGGTGCCCCGCCTGGCCGTGTCTTCGCCGACCGTCCCCCATCGTAAAGGAGCTGAAGCCGACATGCGTGACGTCAGGAAGGCGTTCGCCCGTTTCTGGCCGCTGACGCGCGGCGACCGCAGGTGGCTGGCGCTGATCATCGTGTGTGCGATCGTGTCCGCGCTCGCCGAGACCGCGTCGATCCTGCTCTTCGCCCGGCTCACCGACCACGCGCTGAAGACGGGTTCACTGTCCGCGTTCTGGGGACCGGCCGGGGCGTGGCTGGGCGCCGCCGTTCTGGGCGCCCTCGTCGGCTACCTGGGCAACTCGCTGGCGGCCTGGACGGCGGAGAGATTCGTCCTGCGTCTGCGGGCGAAGGTCTTCCGGCACGTCCAGGACCTGTCACCGCATTTCTTCCAGCGGCATCGCCGGGGTGACCTGGTGGAACGCCTGACCGGCGACGTCGAGGCCATCGAACAGATGGCGGTGTCCGGGGTCGTCGGCACGATCTCCGCCGTGTTCTGCGCGGTCCTCTACGCGACCGCCGCGTTCTGGCTGCGCTGGGACCTGGCCCTCGCCGCCTTCCTCCTCGCTCCCCTTTTCCTGTTCACCGCGCGCCGTTTGTCCGGTCGCATCGAGAAGGCGTCCCGGGACGAGCGGAGGGCCGACGGTGCGATCACCTCCGTCGTCGAGGAGTCCCTCGGCAATGTCGTCCTCACCCAGGCGTACAACCGCAGGCAGGCGGAGGAGATGCGGCTGGAGCGGGAGGCGCGCGCCTGGATGCGGGCGTCCGTGCGCGGGGCGCGGGCGAGCGAGATGTACGAGCAGTTCGTCGAGGTGGTCGAGACGCTGTGCGTGCTCACGGTGATCGGGCTCGGGGCGTGGGAGATCTCCCAGGACCGCATGACACTGGGGCAGTTGCTGGCCTTCGCCGCCTTCCTCGGCTACCTCTACCCGCCGATACGCAACCTCGGGCAGTTGGGCCTTACCCTGACCGCCGCGACGGCGGGCGCACAGCGCCTGAACGAGATCCTTAAGGCCCGTCCGGCGGTGACCGACCCCGACGAACCGGTCGCCCCTTGGCCGGTGCGCGGCTGGGTCACCTTCCACGGCGCCTCCTTCCGCTACCCGGGTGCGGAGCAGCGCTCCCTCCAAGACGTCACGTTCACCGCGAACCCTGGCGAACTGATCGTCGTCACCGGCCCGAGCGGCGCGGGCAAGTCGACCCTCGCCAAGCTCCTCACCCGCTTCTACGACCCCACGGCGGGCGTGATCCGCCTGGATGGCGTGCCGCTGGCCGACCTGCCGCTCGCGGTCCTGCGCGAGAGCGTGACCCTGCTGCCGCAGGAAACGTTCGTCCTGAACGGCACGATCCGCGAGAACATCGCGTGCGGCCGGCCGGATGCGTTGCAGGGGGACATCGAACGGGCGGCACGGAAGGCGGCGGCGCACGACTTCATCAGCGCGCTCCCGGACGGCTACGGCACGCATATCGCCCCCGGCACCGCGGCCCTGTCCGGCGGCCAGCTGAAGCGCATCGCGATCGCCCGTGCGGTGCTCCGCGAGTCACCGGTCCTGGTCCTCGACGAGCCGACGGCGGGCCTGGACGCCCTGGCCGCGCGCCGCGTCGTGCAGCCCCTGCGCCGGCTGATGGCGGGACGTACCACGATCATGATCACCCACGATCTGGGCCTGGCGGTGGACGCGGACCGCATCCTGGTGGTGGAGTCCGGCCGCCTCGTGGAGTCGGGCACGCACACGGAGCTGCTGGCCCGGGGCGGGACGTACGCACGGCTGGCGGCGCCACGGCCGCAGGGGACGGAGGACACACTTGCCCTGCCCGCGGTGTGAGGGGCCCTCATGCGCGCCGCTGGTTGTACGCGAGCCCAGAGCGCCTCCTCACCTAGCCGTCGATGCGCCGCGCTGATTGTCGTCATGGCGGACCGGCACGAGCAAGGTGAAGGTGGCCGGCACATTGCTCTTCAGCGACAGCTTCCCACCTACAGCCGCGGCAAGATCGCGGGCGAGGGCGAGGCCGATGCCTGTACCAGAACCGCCCTCGGTGTGACCGCGGTCGAACAACCGCGCTGCCTCGCCCTCGATCCTCCCTTCGTCGCTCACATCGAAGGCGAGAGCGCCTTCAAGATCACGGACCACGACCCCTACGCTGCCCCGCCCGTGCACCCTCGCGTTGTCCAACAGGATCCCTAGCACCTCGGACACGGGCCTGCCCGCGACACGAGCGTCCGACGGGGCATCGCCGACATCGCACTCCAGGCGCCTTCCATCAAGGGCGAACAGGCCGTGCCAACGTTCTCGCACCTCCCGAACCAGCGCGGCCACCGGCATAGTGCCGGCTGAGGCGCGGGCCCGGTCGTGTGGGCGGGAGAGACGAAGCAGCTCCTCCACCGTGTGGTGCAGGCGCAGCGTGGTGGCCAGCGCCTCGGTCAGGGCGGGCCGCAACCGGGTGTCGTCGAACCCCGCTCGCCGGTCTGCAGCTCGCTCTGGAGGAAGGACTCAGGCGTCCGGTAGGAGGCGACTGGGCCTGCTGCGCGTCCGCGACGACGTCCTGGTCCTGCAGCTATGCGCTGGTAGTGCTCGATGCGCAGGATGAGCCGTTGGTCAAAATCAGGCTGCTCAGTAGGGTTCGTGCCTCGTCCCTGGCGGCGGTCACCGCCGGCTCGCCGAGCCCGCACAGCCGCAGGCGCGGTGGAGTTCCTGCTGATAGCCGATGGGAGTAGGACTGGTCGTGACGCTGTCAGGGCTTTGCCCAGAGGGAAGTTCGGGCTGGCTCATCACCGCGCCTCCGATCGATCGACAGATATCTATCGCTTGACAGGTATTGCGATGGTCGGCAGGGCCGGTCTCACGCCCGCGTCTGGGAAGTTAACTTCGTGTATCCGGTGTCATGAGGGGCGTGCTCCTTCCTGCCAGCTTCTCGACCCCGACAACCGACTGAACGTGGACTTGGTTGGTTCGCGCCATGTCCTAAGGAGCTGCAGCCCGAAGGCGAGCTGGGAGCAGCAACGCTCCCTGTGCAACTGTCGGCTGACGGCAAGCTGGTCGGTGCGTTCCGGCCCGGGTCGCCGGATCACCACATCGGTTGGGAGCGCGTTCATCGGATCCTCGCGGCGGTGCACGATCCGTCGCGGGTGCCCCAGGAGGTGCGGACGAGGCCGTCGAAGGGCCGCCACGACCGCCGACGACCATGGTGGGGACCTCCCCCAAGGCCGGGTAGTTAACGCATTCGTGCTGGTGGCAAGCGAGAGGGAAGTAGCCGACGGCCGACGCGGGCCAGCCATATCGTATGGCGGATGGGCCTTGACCCAAGGCCGGGTAGCTAGCGATCTCCCTGAGCTTGCAAGGCAGTTGATGTCCAGGTCGTGGCGGCGTAGGGGCCGGGGCCGATGGGATTCGCCTCGGAAAACTCTGTCACTGATACCGATAAGATGCCCAGTCTTTACTACAAGAGCTCCCTCATCTGATCATGAGCTCGTTCGCCCAAGGGGTCCCTCGCATGAGTCAGACGGCCGATGCCGCCGCAGTCCGCGATGCTACGTCCAGTCGTCCGGGTCTGTCGTCACCGGCTGAGCCGGCACTGCTGCACCGCGCGATCACGCTGCTCGCCGTCATCAGCTTGTTCATCGGTACGCGCGCCGACTGGAACACCGCGATTGCGAAGCGTCCGGCGATCGGGCTTGTCATGACCCTCGGTTACGCCGGAATTCTGGTTTTCGGGATCCTCGCCCTCTCGGTACGCGGTCAGCGCGCCCTCGTGCGCGTCGACGCGGGCATCCTGCTGCTCGGCATCATTCTGGCACTGTGCTCGTACGCCCTCGGCAGCGGAATGAACGACGAGACGGTGCTCATGACCCAGGCCACGCACGAGCTGGTACACGGGCATGCGGTGTACGGGCAGGAGTGGCCGTGGGTGTTCCAGCGCCACCATGTCGGGGTCACGAAGACTATGTCGGGCGGTGCGGACTACTCCTTCGCGTATCCGCCGCTGGCAGTGCTGTTCAACGCCCCCGTGTATGCGTTGATCGGCGCCAAGGCGGTCACGTTCGTACCGACAGTCTTGCTGATCGTCGGCGCAGCAGTGCTGTGGGCACGGCTGCCGATGCCCTGGCGGTCGGCCGCGACGGCGGTCTGCCTTGGCTTCCCCATGCTCAAGGGGTACGCGGCCCTGGGCTATCCGGCGATCCCGGCACTCGTCCTGCTCATCCCCGTAGTGAGTCACTGGCCCTCTATCGGCGCCTGGGGGCGGCTTCGCCGCTTGGACGTCATTCGCGCGGGGCTTCTTGGCGCCGCGTGCGCGACGCATCAACTGCCCTGGTTTCTGGCGCCGTTCCTGTTGATGGGTCTGTACGCATTGCGGCGCGGTGAGCTCTCAGGGCGGGCGGCGCTCGGCGTGGTCGCACGCTTCACGGCGATCTCTGCGGTCGTGGCCCTGGCCGCCAACGCCTACTTCATCGTGCAGAGCCCGCGGGCCTGGGTCTCCGGCCTGACCCTGCCTTTTACCCAGCACGGGGTGTTGCACGGCCAGGGCATCATGGGCCTGTCGTACTACTTCTCCAACGGCAGCAGCCGACTGGACTTCTACTCGTACGGCAGCATGCTGCTGGCCGCCGGACTGCTCGTGTTGTTCGTGCTCTTCGTACGGCGGTTGGGCCCGGCCGCCGTCGTACTGCCGTGGTGCGCGTTCTACTTGGCAACGCGGTCACAGGACGGCTACTACCTGATGATGACCCCGCTGTGGGTCGCGGCCGCAGCCACCGCCCCCGCGTCCGCCTTCACATCCGCCTGGCAGCCCCGGTTGCCGCTGGTCCGACGGCGGGCGGTCAACGTGGCCGTGGCAGCGGCGGTGCTGGTTCCGGCCGCTGCCTCTGTGACCATCGCCGCCGCCAGCGCGCCGCCGATCCGGCTGGTGGTCAACGACGTCCAGGGCGACAGCGGCGGTATCAGCGGGCTCACCTTGCAGGCGACGAACACCGGTGACACCCCACTGGCCCCGCACTTCGCGTCGAGTACCGGCGAGAGCGCATCTGCGTACTGGACCGTACGCAGCGGCCCGGGCGTGCTGCGCCCGCACCAGTCGGCGCGTTACGTCCTGGTGCCGAGTACCGAACGCTACTCCCTCCCAAACCGGGCCGACCTGCGGGTACGACTGAGGGTTTTCACGGACAGACCGCAGACCCTGAGCAGCACGGACATCCACGTACCGAAGGGCTAGACGGTATGTAGGTGCCGGTCGTGGGTCCGGGCCTCGCTCACAAGTTGTCGTGGGTCGCTGGCCGGGCGCAGTCTGGCCGGTAGTGCCTACATTTGCGGGAGGCCCGGTGTTTTCTGAGCGTACGAGCGTCGGGTTGGATGTGCATGCCCGCAGCGTGGTGGCGTGCGCGATCGACACGGTGACCGGGGAGTTGATCCGCTGCCGGCTCACGCCGCAGCATGCTGACGTCCTCGGGTGGATCAATTGCCTGCCCGGTCCAGCCGCGGTGGCCTACGAAGCCGGGCCGACCGGCTTCGGCCTGGCCCGGGCGCTTTCGGGGGCGGGGATACGCTGCGAGGTACTCGCGCCCTCAAGGCTGCAGCGTCCGGCCGGTGAGCGGGTGAAAACCGATGCCCGTGACGCTCTGCACCTGGCAAAGCTGCTGCGCCTGGACGAGTTCACCGCGGTGCGGGTGCCGTCGCCAGCCGAAGAAGCCGCCCGGGATCTGGTGCGGGCCCGCGAGGATGTGCGCGGAGATTTGATGCGCGCCCGCCATCGGGTGAGCAAACTGCTGCTGCGCCAGGGGCTCGTATGGAGCGGCGGGGTCACGTGGAGGCCGGCGCACCATGCGTGGCTCGGCGCGCAACGCTTCGACGACGTGGCGCTGCAGGCCGCCTACGACAGCGCGTACGAGGCGGTGGTCCTGGCCGAGGGACGCCGGGCCCGACTCGATAAAGCGATCGCCGCGATGGCCACCGACTCACCGTGGTCTGCGGTGGTCGCCCGGCTCGGGTGTCTGCGCGGAATCGACACTCTCACCGCCTTCGCCCTGGCCGTGGAAATCGGCGACTGGGAGCGGTTCACCGGCGCGAGCATCGGCGCCTACCTCGGGCTGGTACCGAGTGAGTCCTCCAGCGGCCAGTCCCGTTCGCAAGGACCGATCACCAAGACCGGCAACTCCCATGCCCGCAGGCTGTTGGTCGAAGCCGCCTGGCACCACCGCAAGCGCTACCGGGCCGGGGCCACGATCCAAGCCCGCTGGCAACGCGCACCGGCCGCAGCGCGCGCCCGCGGACACCTGGGCAACCAGCGGCTCAACCAGCGCTGGAAGACCTTCATCGCCCACCACAAGCGGCCGGTGGTCGCGAACGTGGCCATCGCCCGCGAGCTGGCCGGCTGGTGCTGGTCGCTGGCCACCCTGCCCGAC
>NZ_JBSFJX010000257.1:0-10047 GCF_053598275.1 Streptomyces sp. NPDC001156
GTGGACATGGACCGCTTCGCCACCGCCGCCCACCTGGCCTCCTGGGCCGGAATGTGCCCGGGCAACAAGGAGTCCGCGGGCAAACGCCTATCGGGACATACCCGCCACGGGGATCCCTGGCTCAAGACCGCCCTGTACATGGCCGGTGCCGCCGCCGCCCGCTCCAAGAGCACCTACCTCGGCGCCCAGTTCCGCCGTCTGGTCCCACACCGCGGCGTCAAGCGTGCCACCGTGGCCGTCGGCCACTCGATCCTCGTCGCCGCCTGGCACATCCTGCACGACCTCATGCCCTACCACGACCTCGGACCCGATCACTTCACCAACCGTCTCGGTAAGGAACGGCACAAGCGACGACTCGTCGCCCAACTCGCCGCCCTCGGCTTCGACGTCGACCTCACACCACGAGATCAAGGAACCGCGTGACCCAACCCGACGTACCCAAGCTCACCATTTTCAAGAGAGAGCACGCACTCCCTCTCTCCGAACGAACCTATGCCTGCACCGTGTGCGGAGCCGTGTCCCTCAGGGACAAGAACTCCGCCCGCGTGATGCTGGTCCGGGCAGGTTGGAACCCGGACGGTGCTGAGGGCGTAAGACCGCCGGGGCCGCTGGCCCAGGCGGCAGCCTGAGCCGTAAATCCCCGCTCAGCCCTGGAGGGTGGACAATCCCCTCCCTCAGGGAGGGGAGCCTTCAACACCGCCCTGCACGCCGAGGGCTTGGGCCACTGGCCGAGCGGGCCAACAACCATAGGATTCGGTACGCCAGTTCAACGCCCCAGGAGCCGCCCGTGCTGCTGGCCGTCTCGGACAACGGGCCGTAGATGGCCTCCGTCGACACGCGGGTCTTCATGACCGCCGCGCTGATTGCGCAGCACTTCGGGCGCCCGCACACGCCCAACGACCAGGCATGGATCGAATCGCTCTTTGGGCACGTCAAGGGCGAGTGGCCGCATCTGGCCAAGATCCGTGATCCGTACGAGCTCAAGGCCGAACTCGACGTCGTACGAAGGGAGTAGCTCGACGCGCTACGGAAACTCGGCATCGGCTGGGTCTGACGGTCGTCAGCAGGGTGTAGCGCCATCTCCTACCCTGCTCCCATGATTGGCAGTCCCTCCCCAGCATGACCAGCCCGAAGATCGTCCCACCAGGTCGGTCAACGTGACAGTGTCATTCCGCGGGCAGGTGCCGGGCCTGATCGGGCAAGCGCCTATCCTGCGGGCTGGCCGTTGTCCCGGGCCCGGAAGGCGCTGCGGTAGAGCAGCGGCGAGGTCCCGACCTGGCGGGCAAAGTGCTGGCGGAAGGTGGGAGCCGAACCGAAACCGGCCTCCGCGCCGACCCGCTCGACCGGCAGATCGGTGGACTCCAGCAGTCGCTGTGCACGGTGCACCCTGGCGCGGACCAGCCATTGGAGAGGTGTGGTGCCCACCTGTGCCTGGAAGTGCCGGGCGAGGCTCCGGACGCTGGTGTCCGCGTGCCGGGCGATCTCCTCCAACGTCAGGGGGCGGTGCAGGTTCTCCTCCAGCCAGGCCAGGGTGGGTGCCAGGGTGACGCCCTCCTCCGCCGGATCCTCCTGCATGATGAACTGGGCCTGCCCCCCGTGGCGCTGCAGTGGCATCACGACGCGCCGGGCGGTGTCGGCCGCCACGGCCGAGCCGAAGTCGCTCCGGACCATGTGCAGGCAGAGGTCCAGGCCCGCCGCGGCCCCCGCCGAGGTGAGCAGCTGGCCGTCTTCCACGAAGAGCACTGCCGAATCGACGTCGATCCGAGGATAGCGGCGGGCAAGCTCCGCAGCACGCTCCCAGTGTGTGGTGGCCCGATGGCCGTCGAGCAGCCCGGCGGCTGCGAGGGCGAAGGCGCCGGTGCACACCGAGGCGATCCGCGCCCCCCGGTTCGCTGCCGCCCGCAACATTTCGAGGACTTCTTCGGGCGGCTCGACGTCGCCCGGCACCACGACCGTGTCCGCCTGCGCGATGACCTCGAGATCCCAGGGGGTCTGCACCTGGAACAGCGCTGGGCTGCCGGGCTGGCCCGTGGTCGCTGCCACTGGGCCCTGGCCACAGACCCGCACGTCGTAGGCCATGCTGCCGTCGGTGAGACGGGTCATGCCGAACACCTGGCAGGGGATCGTGAGATCGAACCCCACAACGCCTTCCAATGCCAGTACAGCCATGGTGTGCATGGCTGAATCCTATCGACCTTGAGGATTTTGACATGGACATAACTTTCCGGCCGGCGTCCTCCCATGGATCGCCCCGGACGAACCATCCAGCAGGTACTTGAATACCCGTCGAGGCCCTGGCCGTACCACCGCACGGCGGTGGCCGCGGAGCGTGGTGGAGTAAGCCCAGCGCACGCAGCCTGGCGGTATCTCATCGCTACTTGGCATTAGCGCCACTGTTGTCCGGTGAACGGACGGCCATGATTGCTGACAGCGCTACACCGCAGATCGGAGGCCTACCGACCGGCGGAAGTGCAGCGCAGCTGCCACAGTCGCACCGCTCGCATCGGCCGGTCCGCACCACTCGTCGCCCGGCCGTCGACGAAACCCGGTACGGCGTTGTGACGACAAGGGAGAATCATGCACTTCAACGGCTACCACCACATCACGAACACGGTGACCGGCGGGCGGACCGATGTCGAGTTCCACTCTGGTCTGCTCGGCCTGCGCAATGTCAAAAGGACTGTGCTTCTCGACGGAAAGCGCCCCTTCTACCACCTGTACTACGGCAACCAGTACGGCGAGCCGGGCACCCTTGTCACGTCTTTCGCCTTCGGCGAGGACCGGCCACTGGGTCGACAGGGTTCGGGCCAGGTGCGCTCCATCGCGATGTCGGTGCCGCAGGACAGCCTGGGCTACTGGTCCGACAGGCTGGCCTCCAGGGGTGTGGCGTACGAGGAGTTCGAGCTGCTCGGTGAGCGGCGAATCCGGCTGCACCACCCGGACGGCATCGAGTACCAGCTGGTCGGCGTCGCCGTGGACGAGCGTCTGCCCTGGACCGGTGCGGACGTTCCGCCGGCCGCTGGCATCCGCGGCGTGCACAGCGTGATGGTGGTGACCCGCGAGGTGGACGAGCTGGACATGTTCCTCAAGGAGGGCATGGGGCTGGTCCATCGGGACAGTGACGGCTCGGTCAGCTCCTACTCCATGGCGAACGGCCAGGTCGGCCAGCTCGTCGAGTTCAATCACCAGCCGGACGAGCCCCAGGGCAGCTGGGGATACATGCGCAACACCGTCGACCATGTGGCCTTCGACATCGGCGACTCCACCGCCCAGCTGGCGTTCAAGGACCGTCTCGAGGCGATGGGCTTCATCGATGTCACCGACCCCCGGGACCGCAACTACTTCTACTCGTGCTACTTCCGCACCCCGGCCGGGGCCATGTTCGAGGCCACCTGGAGCCACCCGCTGGGGTTCCTGAAAGACGAGGAGCTGGACAGCCTGGGCAGCTCCCTGCAGCTGCCTTCCTGGCTCGAGAGCCGGCATGAGGGCTTCCTCGCCGAACTGGAGCCCCTCGACTAGTACGACCGGACGCCCGCCGCACCAGACCCCAGCCGCACGAAGGCGACCGGGGTCACGGTGCGACTGCGGGTGGGCGCATCGGGCTGCCCTCTCGGCTCGACGAACCCGCAGCATCGCCGTGGTCGCCCCACCACCCGTCCGTTCGTCCCTGACCTGACCTGCCCTCGCTGCCTGGCCGTCCCTCGTTCCGGCGGTAGCACCTCCACCGCAAGGAGCGCAACCATGTCTTTCCCGACGGATCGCCGACCGGCCGCGGACCAGCAGCCGCCGGCCGAACCTGTGACCGGGCAGCTGCCGTCCACCACGGCGTCCGCCGGGGCGGGCAGCGGGTTCGCCGGCAGCATCCGGCCGGGGCAACTCCCGCTGCTGCCGACCCGGCGCGTGGTGTGGGGCGCGGGGACGGCAGGCCGTCTCCAGGAGCTGCTCGAAGAGCTCGGCGCCTGCCGTGTGCTGCTGCTCACGACCGCGTCGCTGGTCAGGCAGCAGGTCCTGCTCGAACGCGTCCGGGCGGCGTGCGGTCCGCTGCTGGTGGGTACCATCAGCGACCTTGCCGCGCATGTGCCGCAGGCAGGCGTCCGGGCGGGCGCGCAGCGATGCCGTGAGCTCAAAGTGGACGGCATCGTCAGTTTCGGCGGCGGTTCGGTGATCGATGCGGGCAAGGCCATCGCCGCAGAGCTGATCGACGAGGGAGCCGGGGCACCCGTCCATATCGCGCTGCCCACCACCCTGTCGGGTGCGGAGCTCTCGCACTTCTACGGGGTCAGCGAGGAGCGGCCGGAGGGCCCCTTCAAGCAGAGCTACGCCCGAGCGGACGTCACCCCGGCCATGGTCGTCTTCGACCCCGAGCTGACCGTGGCCACTCCTGTGCAGCTGTGGAGCAGCTCGGGGATCAAGGCGCTGGACCATGCGATCGAGGGATTGCTGGCGGACTTGCCCGGCCCGGTGGCCGGATCACTCGCGCGGCTCGGTATCCGGCACATGGCCGATGCACTGCTCGGATCGCTGGATGCGCAGGCTCTGGACCACCGGCTGGCCTGCCAGATCGCGGCCTGGGAGTGCTACGTCGCACCTGGGGCACTGAGCCACGGCCTCAGCCATCGCATCGGCCATGTGCTCGGCGGCACCTACCACGTACCGCACAGCCTGACCTCCGCGGTGACGCTGGCGCCGGTGATGCGCGCGATGCACGAAAAGGCGCCCGAGGCCCTGGCCGAGGTCGCCCGCGCCCTGGATGTCGACGCCACCCTCGACCTCTCCCGTCCGGCGGCGGCCGATCCGCAGGACGCGCCCGCCAGGCTGGAGGAGCTCATCCGCTCCGCCGAACTGCCCAGTCGGCTGCGGGAGGTGGGCATCGCCCGTACCCAGCTGCCCGAGATCGCGGCAACCGTCCGCGCCGCCTACCCTCGGGCTGTGGCCCAGTTGGGCGACGACGGGGCGGCACGTCTGGATGCGCTGCTGGGGGACATGTGGTGAGTCGTCGAACCAGATCCCACGCCTTGCGGTCGCCCTCGCGCCCCGTAGCGGCGGGCCGCCGCACAGCCGCCGCCCTCCCTGCGGGTGGTGCCCATGCATGACGAGATCGCCTATCTGTCGGCACACGAACTGCGTACCGCCTACACCCGCCGCGAGCTCTCGCCGGTCGAGGTGGTGCGCGCCCTCGGCGATCGCATCCAGGCCCTGGACGCCTATCTCAACACCATGACCGCCACCTCGCTGGAGCGGGCACTGCAGGCGGCGCAGGCATCCGAACACCGTTACCGCGAGGGGCGGCCCCTGCCACTGGACGGCATATCGGTGGCCGTCAAGGACCTGATCGACACCGCGGACCTGCAGACCACCTATGGATCAGGGATGTTCGCCGGGCATCTGCCGCATCGTGACGCCCCTGTGGTCCGGCTGGTGCGAGCAGCCGGCGGCGTCGTGATCGGCAAGAGCGCCACCCACGAGTTCGCCTGGGGTATCACCACCGACAACGAGCATTTCGGACCCACCCGGAACCCATGGGCGCCCGATCGCGTTCCGGGCGGTTCCAGCGGCGGCTCCGCTGCTGCGCTGGCGGCCGGGCTGGCGCCCCTGGCGCTCGGCACCGACACGGCGGGCTCGATCCGAATCCCGGCGGCGTTCTGCGGAGTGGTCGGGCTCAAGCCCACCCATGGCGCGGTCGATGCCAGGGGGGTCTTCCCCCTGGCACCGTCGCTGGACCACGTGGGGCCGATGGCGCGCACGGTCTCCGATGTACGGCTGCTCCACTCCGTGATCAGCAAGCCGGACTATCGGCTTCACCGGGGCGCCCCGGACCCGTCCTCGCTCGCGATCAAGGGCCTGCGGGTGGGCATCTGCCCCGACCTGGACCAGATCCCGCTGGGCTCGGCCGCACAGGCTGCCCGTGACGCGACCGCCGCCGCCTTCACCGAGCTGGGCGCCCAGGTGGTCGAGGTGCCGGCCCCGGATGCGCCGAGGCTCTACGAGACGCTGGGCGCCGTGGTTCTGGCGGAAGGCTCCCGGGTGCACCGGCGCGCCGGGTTGTGGCCCGGACGAGGCGCGGAGTACGGACAAGAGGTGCGTTCCCGCCTCGAGCTGGCGGCGATCGCAGACGCGGACACGTATGTCGACAGCCACTATGAGCGGGTGCGGCTGCATTCGGTCATGCACCAGATCCTCTCGGCCGTGGACGTGCTGCTCTCCCCCGTGTCGGCGATCTCACCCGTGCCGATCGGTCAGGACAAGCTCCGGCATGCCGGACGTCAGCTGCCCTTCCGGGAACTGGTCATGACCTCGACCGCGCCACAGAGTCTGACGGGGCTGCCCGCCTGCACGGTCCGTGCCGGGTTCGATGAGCACGGTCTTCCGGTGGGCGTCCAGCTGACGTCGCCGCCGCGGACGGAGTCGCGGCTGCTCGATATCGCGGAACACCTGCACCGGGCCACCGAGGCTCTACAGAATCGCTGGCCTGCAGTCACGGTGGGCCGACAGCGCCGCTGCCCTCCCGGAGGCGAGGCGTCCCGTACAGATGCCCCCGACGCGCCATATCGCGCTACCTGGCGCTCGCCCATCCCGCCCGCTACGGGGGCTCTTCCGCGCGGCAGCCACTGATCCCCGTCCGGTGTCTGAGGCAAGGACCGGGTAGGGATCAGTGGCCGCTGCGCCGCCTGGGCCGGTTCAGGCGCCGCTGCAGCACCCGCGCCAGGCTCACCCCGCTGACAGCATCGCCCACGAGCGCGCCCCCGACCGCCCCGGCCTACCTGGCGTACGCCGCCGTGAGCCGGAGCGGCACGACGTACTGGCGCAGCGGTACCGCCTCAGGCAGCTCGACACCGGGTCAGCCGTGCGGCGTCCGCGCGGAAGGCGGCTGCGCGGGGCCGGTGGATCAGCAGGGCGATCCGCGCCAGCCGGTCGACTTCACCCTCGTAGCCCTCGCTGCCCGGTCCGCCACCGAGGTCCAGCGGCTGCCGGATGGCAGCGAACGGAGGGAGCCCGGCGCCATCGACACGCGCGGGCACGAAACGCAGACCGCCGTCGTACGTGCGCTGGAGCAGTGCCGCGTACTCGTCCCGGATTCTGGCGTCGGCCATGCTGCCCACGCCGAACAGCAGTACACCCAAGGTCGCGTCCGAAAGCGCCCGTTCGGCCTCAGGAGCGGGATGAGCCCCGGCTCGACCCACCTGACCAGGAACGCGGACAGCCCTGCGTCCCGCAACCGGCAGGCCAGCGATTCGGCGGCACCGGCTTCGGCATCGGCGTACGACACGAAGACGTCGTATGGCCTCTGCGGTTGCCCTTCCGGGGGCCGCTGCCGCGGCGCCCGCACCTGCCGCCGTCGAACCATGTCCCGTACAGGCACATAGGCGAAGTACGCCGACGCCACGGCGGCGATCACACCGACGACGGCAACAGCAAGGTTGGCCCCGTCCAACATGACGGAAAGTCTGGGGTAATTGCCCCCGAATGCAGACGGACTGTCGCCTCGCCCTCCACGTCCGCCGACCGGACCGCCAGGAGACGGCAGCCCTCCTGCTCCTCGTGACGCAGGTCGACGCCAGGTCGCGCAGGGCCCAGCCCAGCGGGAGCAGCGAGGGGCGGCGTATCTGGGCGAAGGCCCCACAACAGCGAGTACCGTGGCCCTGCTCTTGCCGAGAACTTAGCTGGAAAATCAGCAGTTCTGCGGGCATGTCCGAGTATCCGGGGGCAGGGTGGTCCAGAGCGGGTGGGTGGTGTTCAGGCCGCTGTGAGGGTGACGTGGCGACCGAGGCGTTCGAGCTGGCGGACCAGAGGTGGCCTCCATCACCACCCGCTGAACACCCTGGCAGACCAGCCGGTCACCGAGGGAATGCAAAGCACCCAACGCCCGCCTACACCACGGGGATTCACCCGCTGCCGCGTTGGTGGGCGATGGAGCGGACTCTGGGCCGGCCGTTATTCCACCGCTGAGTGGCCCGCGACTACGAAACCCTCCAAGCCCGCTCCGAAGCCGTGTTCCACCTCGCGGTGGCTGACCCGATGGCCCGCTGCCTGACCGGCGAAGCCACCGCCTCCGCGACGCGCGTCTGTGCCGGATCCGGAACCGGATCCGGCACAGAGGTGTGGCTCTACCAGTTGCTCGTGGTGCCGTCGTACTTGTAGCCGGGGCTGGTGTCGCAGTGGCCGCTGGCGTATGAGGTGACGCTGGCGTCGTAGAGGACGTTGGTCCAGACGGTGGCGTTCGTCGAGCCGAAGGACGGGGATCTGTAGAGTTCCTGACCGTCCGAGTTGCGGTGGATGGTGACAGTACAGCCCATTTGATCGTAGTCGGCCCCCCAAGCTCCGCGAATACGGGCCCACACGGTGCGGCAGTTGGCGCTGTAACGCAGGTCCACGGTCGGCCCGGTCGCAGCGCCGTCGTAGCTCCGCTTCATCACGACGGAGGCCACCGTGCGAGCGTCGCTGCCGCAGGCGGAACCGAGAGCGTCGGGGTCCTGGTTGTCGCAGTTCGACGAGTTGCCGAACTGCCCGGAGTACCAGGAGCAGGTGGCCGCCTGCGCAGGCGAGGCGAACACCAGGGCCGCGGTGCCTGACGCCACCGTCAGGGCCAGTGCCGTGAGTGATGCTTTGACGCGTATCACCGAAGACGACTCCTTCTGTCAGTCAACAGAGTGTGCGATCACGCCGTGCGGCAGTCATCGTCGCGGGCACCCGGCCCACCAGTCCACCACGTTCCAAGGTGCTGGAAGAACGCTGGTCAGGATTCTTCTGTGGCGCTAGATTCCGCTGAGGCACGGGGAGGGGGGAGGCGTGCTCCGGCTGCATTTCACCAGCGACGATCTTGCGCGTACGCGTGTTGCAGCGCGTCCGGATCCGCTCTGGGAGGTCGTACTCAGCACCAACCTGCTGGGCAACCGCGAGGGCAGAGCGGTGTTCGACGCGTGGCGGGCCAGGGCACGCGAGCGGCTGCGCCGGCTTCCCGTGTGGATGCCGCGGCTCCTGCGCGCCCTCGCCCCGCCGTACGGTGACTTCCCGGACTTCCTCACGCCTTCCGAGGCCGCAGCAGGGATGGAATGCGGCATCGAGGCGGTGCTGTCCACGCCAGGCAAGCGCCTCACTCGGGAACTCGCCGCGATGCCCGCACTGCCCGAGTGGACAGCCCCGCTCGTGCGCGGTGAGGCAGCGGCGGTCACGTCACTGGGTCAAGCACTGCGCAGCTACTACGAGTCGGTCCTGTTACCCGACTGGTCCCGGGTCTCGGCCCACGCACAAGCAGACATGGCCGGGCGGGGCCGTGCGCTATTGCACGGCGGCGCCGACGCCCTGCTGGAGAGCTTCCGACCCCTGCTCCGGTGGACGCCGCCCGTTCTCGAAGCGGACTATCCAAAGGACCGCGACATCCATCTCGCAGGACGCGGTGTCACGCTGGTGCCCTCGGTGTTCTGCTGGCGGACCGTTGTCACCCTCATCGACCCCGGCCTCCCACCGGTTGTGATCTATCCCGTCGAAAAAACCGCCGAATGGTGGCGCCCGCATGCTCAGCGTCCCGGGCACGACACCCTGCAGTCCCTTCTGGGTACCACCCGGGCCGCGGTGCTGCGCATCGCCGCGGACGGTGCGTTGGCCGGCGAAGTCGCCCAGCGCATCGGCCTCTCACCGGCGGCCACCAGCTACCACCTCAAAGCGCTACGTGAGGCACGTCTGATCAACTGCTCCCGGCGAGGCACGAGCACACTGCTGTTCCTTACCCCACTGGGCGTCGACCTCCTGGCGGAGAACCCGCCTCAACCGAACCAGGTGTACTGAGCATGCACAGGTAGCGGCAGGCGCTGGTATCACGGTCACGACGCGGCCTTGATCGGTCAGCGCCTGCCTGGTCAGCAGCAGCTCGGGGCGGGCCCAGCCCGAAGCCGAGGCGACCGCCCAGGCCGACACCAACCAGCCCGGGCCCGCGCCCAAGCCCACGCCGGAACACTGTCAATCCCCTCGAAACGTGGAGGACTTCCCTATGCTGCTCGGTCCTTCTGGTGCGAGCGTGACCGGGCTTCGGTGATGGTTCGTTCGAACTCC
>NZ_JBSFJX010000258.1:0-10043 GCF_053598275.1 Streptomyces sp. NPDC001156
TCGCAGCACTACACAACCTCAAACTCGACGTCCGGTAACCGCAGCACCCACCCCGGCAAGGCCCACCTCACCCCGCATTACGGGATACCTCTTAGCCGGGTCTGGGCTGGGTGACGTCGCCGTTAGGTGTTGAGAGCCTGTCGGCCAGAGCCTGGGCCGATACGGCGTCGCAGAGTTGCTCGGCGGCCGTGATGGTTTCCTCCCAGTCCGGAAGACGGCGCCTTGGGCGGGTGGGCTCCGTGCTGGCGCGGGCGGCAGCTCTCCGCGCGTCGGCCAGCTGGTGGTAGGCGGTGCGGCGCAAAGCCTGACACTGGGCGGGCGTGACGCTCGGCGCCAGGTCGCGGTATCGGCGGACGGCGAGCAGGGCGGCGTCGGTCTGGGCCTCGGCCCGGCTGTCGTCGGAGTCGGGCCACACCAGGAAGTGCGCCACCAGCACGATGCCCGCGGCCAGGGCGGTGTCCAGGATGCGGGTGCCGTACAGAGACCGGTGGTCTCCGAGCAGGTCGACGAGGACGAAGACGATCGCTGTCAGACCGGTGGTGGCGACGGCGTAGTGATGGCGGACCCCCACCGCCATGAGGGCGCCGAAGACCGCGACCGTCCCGACGAGCGCGTAGGGGGTGTTGCCGGCCAGCACGGCCACTGCACCGATCGCGGCCACGCCCAGGACAGTGCCGATGCAGCGGTGCAGTGCCCGGCGCAGGACGGGGCCGAAGTCGGGCTTGTAGATGAAGGCCACGGTCATGGGCAGCCAGTAGCCACGGGGTCCGTGCAGCAGCAAGGCGCTGATGTAGGCGATGAGTACACAGGCGGTGAGCAGGACGGCGTGTCGCAGATGGACGGCCCGGCCCGGCTGTGGGCGTTCCGGCATCGACAGGGCCACCTCCGCGTCGGCTTCCGCGTCGGCCCGTTCGTACAGTTCGACGAGTGCTCGTAGGGCGGGGGAGCTTTCGTCCAGGTCGGGTACCACGGTCTGGGCCGAAATGAAGCCCTCCCGGGCGGCGGCGCTCTTCCTTGGGGGAAGCAGGCGCCGGGCCATTTCCTCGGGGAGGTCGGTCAGGGCGTGTGGGAGTGCTCGCGCCTCCCACACGAGCGCCGACACCACCTCGCCGAGGCGCACGGCCAGGCGCAGCGCGCGGAGCAGTCGGCGGGTGTCGAGGTCCTGCGGCTGCTGCCGGGATGCTGCCGCCAAGTGGTGGGCCATGACCTCGTGCGCGTCGTCGAGTGCCAGTGTCATCGACAGCCGTGCGGCCTCGGCGCGCGAGGTGCCGGCCGCCGCCAGCGCCTCGGCGGCCGTGTGGTAGGCGGCGTGTACGGTGTCGCGCTCGATGTGATGGCGCCGCCACAGCCACGGGGTCGTGGACAGCACCGTGACGAGGACCACTCCGGACAGCAGCGCGAGGGGCGGCTGCCACCAGGGGCCGGGCAGGGGGATTCCGCTGCCGACGGTGGCGCCCAGTAGCAACTGCATGCCCGCCACCGAGCGGATGGGGCCGCGCAGACTGATCAGCCCGGCCACCAGGGCGGTAGCGACCAGGCAGCCCGCCACTGCTGCCGTGTGTCCGCTGCGCAGCGCAAGCTCTCCGAGGAGCAGGCCGAGCGCACTGGCGCCCCCCACGGCCAGCAGTCGGTGTATGCGCAGCCGGTAGGGCGACGAGCCGTCCTGGCCCACACCCCACAGGGCGCCGATCCCGGCGAGCACGGCCAGAACCACGTGCCCTGTCCACAGCCCGAGTAGCAGGGGCAGAGCCAGAGCGACGGCACCGCGCAGGACGGCGGCGAGAGGAAATCCCGCGTGCGCCGAACTCACGGTTCGGCGCAGCCAGGCGGTCGCAGCCGTCTGCGGGCGGTGCCACGGTGAGGATCTTGCTGGAGGGGCCAAGGGAGTGTGCGCTCTTTCGGGATAGCAGCGCGAAGGGCGCGAGCACGTGCCGAATCAGCAGCGGTTCGCTGCGCCAAGGTGACAAGTCGTCGCTCAGCGTCCTATGTGGAAGAGGTTGAGTGGGGGCGAGGTCAAGTAACCATGCAAGCTAAGTGTGCATCGGTCATCAGTGCACGAGGAGGACGGTCAGTTTGCGGGGGCCGTGGACGCCCTGGACGCGGATCATTTCGATGTCCGCGGTGGCGGAGGGGCCGCTGATCCAGGTGATCGGGCGGCGAGCGTCGAGCCGGGTGATCACTTCGGGCATGGAGGAGCCGACCTGCTCCTCGCGCACGATGCAGACGTGGACATCCGGCACCAGCGTGAGGGCGCGCCGGCCCTGGCCGGGGCCTGCGTCCAGGACGACGGTTCCGGAGTCGGCGATGGCGGCGGCGCAGGTGGTCACGACCGCGTCGGTGGCGTCGAGATCCGCCTTCGACAGCTCGGGCGCGTCGCGGCGGCTCTGGCCGGACCACTGGGACAGCCAGGCTGCGGGGAGGCCGTCGGGGAAGACTGCGGAGCACGCCGCCCGCTCGTCGAGGGCCTCCGCCACCGCGGCGGGCAGGGCGGCTTGCGGCACGCGGCGCACCGTCGCCCCGTATTCCTGGAGGCGTTCGATGAACAACTCGATGGTGGCCGCATGGTTGCCGGGGGCGGTGCGCAGGTAGGTGCGGGGCACGTCGACCGGGTCGGCGGGCAGGTCGGCGACGGCCGCGCGGATGCGGCTGAGTATGGCGTCGCGCGCGCTCACTTGGTGCCTCCGTCGGTGCGCTTCCACCAGGTGCGGAAGGAGTGCGTGGGGATGTCAGGGATGCGCCGGCTGTCGGTCCAGCCGTGCAGGGGACCGGGCAGGCCCATGCTCTTGGGCACGAGCATGCCGGCTTTGCCGGCCGATTTGACAGCCGCGTTCCACAGCGCGCGGTGGTCCATGACGCTTTCCATCGCCTTCAGTGCCGCCTTCTCGGCGGGGTGCTTGACCTTGGCGTCGCCTTCGGCGACGTCCGAGCGGAGCTTGAGCAGGACGTCGGTGAAGCGGATGCGGACGGGGCAGACGTCGTTGCAGGCGCCGCACAGTGTGGAGGCGTACGGCAGTGAGGCGGTCTGGGGGTCGTCGGGCCCCTTGAGCAGGGGGTTGAGGATCGCGCCGATGGGCCCGGGGTAGACCGAGCCGTAGGCGTGGCCGCCGGTGCGTTCGTAGACGGGGCAGACGTTCATGCAGGCGCCGCAGCGGATGCAGCGCAGTGCCTGCCGTCCGACCGGGTCGGCCAGCGCGCGGGTGCGGCCGTTGTCGACCAGGACCAGGTGGAAGGTGCGCGGCCCGTCGCTGTCCGTGACTCCGGTCCAGCTGCTGGTGTAGGGAGCCATCCGCTCACCGGTGGCGTTGCGGGCCAGCAGCTGCAGGAAGACTTCCAGGTCGCGCCAGGTCGGGACGATCTTCTCGATGCCGACCACCGAGATGAGGGTGTCGGGGAGGGTCAGGCACATGCGCCCGTTGCCCTCGGACTCCACGATCACCAGGGTGCCGGTCTCGGCGACCATGAAGTTGGCGCCGGATACGGCGACCTTAGCCTTGAGGAACTTCTCCCGCATGTGTAGGCGTGCGGCCTCGGCCAGCTCCTCGGGGTCGTCGGTGAGGTTCTCCGGAGCGGGGCGGCCGTGCTTGCCCATCTCGCGCAGGAAGATGTCGCGGATCTCCGTGCGGTTGCGGTGCAGCGCGGGGACCACGACATGCGAGGGCAGGTCGTCTCCGAGCTGCACGATGGCGGCGGCGAGGTCGGTTTCGCGGGCGCTGATGCCCGCTGCTTCCAGGGCGCCGTCGAGGCCGATCTCCTCGGTCAGCATGGACTTCACCTTGATGATCTCCGTCTCGCCGGTCTGCTTGACCAGGTCGGTGACGATGCGGTTGGCGTCCTCGGCGTTCTCGGCCCAGTGGACGATGCCGCCTGCCTCGGTGACCTTCGCCTCGAGTTGTTCCAGGTAGGTGTCGAGGTGCTGGAGGGCCTCGTCCTTCAGTGCGGCCGCGCTGTCGCGCAGGTCCTGCCAGTCGGGACGCTCCGCGGCGAGGGTGCCACGCTTGGCCCGGATCGTGTGGGTGGCACGGCGCACGTTCGCGCGCAGCTTCTCGTCGCGCGTGGCGGTCTCGGCCGCCGTGGGGAACTTCGGCCAGTCCAGGAAGACCTTGCTCATCGCACGGCCTCCATCCCGGCCACCGGCACGCTGTCCAGAGGCCCGTCCTCCTCGGTCCTGGCCAGGATCTCCACCAGGTGCATGGGGCGCACCGCGTGGCCGTCCTTGGCGAGGCGGCCGCCGATGTTCATCAGGCAGGAGTTGTCCACACCCGCGGCGCGATCGCACGGACATCCCGCGCCAGCTTGTCGTCCCCGATGGCCTCTGCCGAGACCTCGTAAGCCTCCGAAGGCATGCCCCCGCACGACCCGGAGGGCACGATGATCCGGTCGTACGCGTCGAAGACCTCGACGAAGTGGCGGGCCAGCTTCGCGGTCTCGGCCCGGTAGCCGGTGTTGTAGTGCATCTGGCCGCAACAGCTCTGCGCTGCGGGGAACTCGACCTCGATCCCGAGCCGCCGCAGCAGCTTGACCGTGGCCCGTCCCGTTCCAGGAAACAGAGTGTCGTTGAGACAAGTGACGAACAGCGCGGTGCGCATCGTGTCACCCCTTCCCGTTCGAACAGGTATCGGCCCGCTTCCAGCCTGATCGAGGCGGGGAGGGGTTGCCATCCCACCGGGGGGAACCACCGGACTACGTGCATGCGAGGTTAAATGCCATCTTGTATGCAATAAGGGCGCGCGATGTTTGTCAGCTTCCATCCATGACTCCCACAATGGCCTCATGACCAGCCAGCCGAAGGCCGCCGACCGTGCCCACGCACACGTCCGGAACAAACTCTTCGACGGCGAGTACACGAGCGGGCACCTGCTCTCCAAGGGCACGGTCGCAACAGCCCTCGGGATCTCCCGCACCCCGGTCCGGGAAGCTTCCAGCGGCTTCTGACCGAAGGCTTCCTGCCCGTCTATCCCAAACGCGGCGCGGTGGTCGTCCTCGTCGGACCCGACGACGCGCACGGTGTGCTGCAGGCACGCCTCCTCCTGGAACTGTTTGCCTTGGACTTACTGGCCGCACGCGGACCGGAGACGATGCGAGAGGCAGGTTCGGCGCTGCTCCGAGACTGCCAAGAAGAGCGGAAGCATGCCACCTCGGCTCGCGCGCGGGAGTTCGGCGGCGAATTCCACACTCGGCTCATGCACGCCGCCGGAAACACCGTCCTGGCCGAGCTGTACGAGTCGCTCTGGAACCAGCAACTCCGCGTCGCCGCCGCTGCCACAGCCGGTCCTGACTATGCAGCTACGGACATGGCAGAACACGCCGCAATCGCCTCGGCACTCCACGATCAACGCCCGGCCGAAGCCCGGAAGCTGGACCGCCTATGGTACGACCGTCACCGGCCAGCGCCCCGCCTTCACCAGCCGGATCGCGACCGACCCGATGATGCGGTGGCCGGCCTGCTCGGAGGCGCCCACCACGACCGCGTCCGCTTTCAGCTCGTCGGCCGCCTGGACCAGACCGTTGTAGGGGTCACCGCGGAAGGTGTGGAACTCCCAGCGAATCTTGAATGTCCCCTTGACGTGCTCAGCGGCCTCGCGGATGAACTTGACCAAGTCCTCCGCTATCTCGTTGGTCGTCTCGGCCACCGGCACCCCGAGCGCCACCCTCCCCGCCATCACGGGCTGCACGTACACGATCGCGAGCAGCGCGCCCTGCCGTCGGGCGAGACCGCCGGCATACTACCCCGCCCGAAGCGAGGAATCGGAGCCGTCGACCCCGACGACGATGACCTTGGGCCCGTCCGTTCCCCGCTCGAACTGATGCGCGTGCTGTTCCGTCACGGCTGTGAGGCTACCGGAATCCGCAGGTCCGGGGCCCGTGCGCAACAGGCCCGGCAACCTGGCGCAGATCATTCCTAGGCCCATGAGGGCCGTCGGCGCCACCCCGCAGGTGATCGTGCCATCCGGGAGGATCGGCGCGTTTGGCGGCCGACGAGGTCCCGTTCGTCGGCATGGATCGAGCGGGACCTCGTGGCTTCCCAGGTGGGGTTCAGCTCGCTATGCGGTCTGCCGCGTGGGCGTCGTCGTCCTTGGTCTGGGCGCGGCCGTCTCCCGATGGGCCCTCAGCGCCACCGGACTTGGGCCGCAGTGAAGCGGGCGACGAGACCTCGCGCCGCCAGCTTGGCAAGCTACGTTGCCCCAGCGCCCTTGGATGGTCTGAGGGCTCGCTGGCTTTCACCGTGATTCCCCGCCGTTCCCCGCTCGAAGTGGCGCGGATGTAGTGCGGGTTGGGAAGGCGATGGCCCTCAGAGATCCGGGCGCTGCAAGCAATCGTTGACCGAGTAGCCTCAGCTGCTGACGGCGTGCGCAGAGATGTCCCAGAGGCGCTGTGCCGCCTCGGGGTTGAGGGCGTAGTCGGCGACGCCGACAGGTTCCGGGCTGCCGTCGTGGGGCAGTGCCTGGTTGCAGTCCTCGAAGTAGCGCCCGCCGATCGCGTCGAGCAGGGGTGATGTGGCCACGAAAACAGACGTCGCGGCTCCTTGCTCCGGGGTCTTGTATTCAGCCGTCGGGTCCGTGCGAAGGCTCTCGCGCAGATCGTCGGGCAGGTGGCGGGTCAGGTTGGTCCAGATCCCGCCGGGGTGCAGTGCGTTCGCGGTGATGCCGTCGTCGGCCCAGCGCCGGGTGGCCTCGACGGCGAAGAGGACATTGGCGGTCTTGGACTGCCCGTAGGCAAGCCACGGGTCATATTCGCGCTCGACGAAGTTGATGTCGTCGAACACGACGGGCGAACGCAGGTGGCCGCGTGAGCTGACGGAGACGATCCGGGCGCCGTTCGCGGCCGCCAGGGCGTGGTGGAGGAGGTTGGCGAGGGCGAAGTGGCCGAGGTGGTTGGTGGCGAACTGAGCCTCCCAGCCGGATTCGGTGCGCGTCGGCGGGGTCGCCATGATGCCGGCGTTGTTGATCAGGGCGTGCACGGGCGTCTTGCCCCACTCGGTTGCGAAGCGTCGCACCGAGGAAAGGTTTGCGAGATCGAGTTGCGCGACCGTGACTCGCGGGGAGTCCAGGCCGGTGTTGATGTCGTCGGCCACGCTGCGGCCGGCCTCCGGGTTGCGGACAGCGATCACGACGGCGGCGCCGGCCGTGGCTAGTGCGCGTGCGGTCTCGATCCCGATGCCGGAGGATCCGCCGGTGACGATCATCTGCTTGCCGTGCAGGTCGATCCCGTCGACGACCTCGGCTGCGGTGGAGGTTGTGTTGAACGAACTGGAGATGCGGTCGTGCGTCATGTCTTTTCCTGTCGATTCGAGGGATCAGAAGCCGGCGGGGGGCTGTGGCGCGTAGGGGGCCTCGAGGCGGCCCACCTCGTCATCGGACAGGCGCACCTCGAGCGAGGCGATCGCGTCCTGGAGGTGATGCGGCTTGGTGACGCCGACGATCGGCGCCGAGACCACGGGGTTGTGTGAGACCCACGCCAACGCCACCTGGGCTCGGGAGACGCCGTGCTCGGCGGCGATGGCGGCGACTTCCTGGACGATCGCCTTCTCGCTCTCTTCCTGCCGGTAGAGGGTCTTGCCGAAGGCGTCGACGCTCGAGCGGCTCGTGGTCTCGTCCCAGTCGCGGGTGAGCTTGCCACGCGCCAGCGGGCTCCACGGAATGACGCCGATCTTCTCGTCGGCGCACAACGGCAGCATCTCCCGCTCTTCCTCGCGGTTGAGCAGGCTGTAGTGGTCCTGCATCGACACAAATCGGGTCCAGCCGTGCATCCGCTGCAGGTGCAAGGCCTTGGCGAACTGCCAGGCGTGCATCGAGGACGCGCCGAGGTAGCGAACCTTGCCCGACTTGACGACGTCGTGCAGCGCCTCCAGGGTCTCCTCGAGGGGAGTCGTCTCGTCGAAGCGGTGAATCTGCCACAGGTCGATGTAGTCGGTACCGAGGCGAGCGAGGCTCGCGTCGACCTCGGTCATGATCGCCTTGCGCGAGAGGCCGCCGGAGTTCGGGTGGCCGGGCCGCATCGGGTGGTAGAGCTTTGTGGCGATCACTACGTCCTCGCGGGCGGCGAAGTCGCGCAGCGCCCGGCCGAGGATCTCCTCGCTGGAGCCGTCCGAGTAGCCATTGGCGGTGTCGAAGAAGGTGATGCCGGACTCCACCGCCGCCTTGATGAGCGGCCGGCTGTCCTCCTCGGACAGTGTCCAGGCGGGGTAGCCGCGGCTGGGCTCTCCGAAGCTCATCGCACCCACGCAGATCGGTGAGATGTCGAGTCCGGTGTTGCCCAGCTTGATGTAGTCCATGGCGTGTCCAGCCTTTCGGGATGATTGAGGCGCACGGAGTACACCTCCGGATAGACTGAAATCGGGGAGTTCTCCGGTTATCCGGACTTTAAGCGGAGAGCTCCCCGGTTTGCAAACGACAAGGAGAACGACCCGTGGCCGATCGCCCGCTTCGCGCTGACGCGCAACGCAACCGCCAGCGGATCCTCGAAGTGGCGCTCCGCGCCTTCTCCGAAGGCGGGGCCGACGTGCCACTCGACGCCATCGCACGGGAGGCCGGTGTCGGCAGCGGCACCCTGTACCGGCACTTCCCCACGCGCGAGGCGCTCGTGGAGGCCGTGTATCACAACGAGCTCACCCGGCTGTGCGAGTCGGCCGGCGAGCTCCTCGCCACGGCCGCCCCACCCGAGGCATTGCGGACCTGGATGGGGGGCTTCCTCCACTATGCGAGGACGAAATTGGGCCTCGCCGACGCCCTGGGCGCGCTCATCGCCGGCGGCGCCAATCCGTACGAGCACAGCAGGGCCAGGATCCTCGCCGCCCTCACCGAACTCCTCGAGGCCGCCATCGCCGAAGGGAGCGTCCGGGATGACCTCGCACCCTTCGACGTCCTCACAAGTCTCAGCGGCATCGCACTCGCATCGACCGATCCCGATCAGCACGAGCGCCTGCTCGACCTGCTGATGGACGGGCTCCAGTGCAGTCCTGCGAAGCTCTGACCAGCCTCGATTCGATTCGTCAGCCGGGCCTACGAAGCCGGGCCGACCGGGTTCGGTCTGGCCCGGGCGCTTTCGGTGGCGGGGATACGCTGCGAGGTACTCGCGCCCTCGAGGCTGCAGCGTCCGGCCGGTGAGCGGGTGAAAACCGACGCGCGTGACGCTCTGCACCTGGCGAAGCTGCCGCGCCTGGACGAGTTCACCGCGGTGCGGTCGCCGCCGGCGGCCGAAGAAGCCGCCCGGGATCTGGTGCGAGCGCGCGAGGATGTGCGCGGGGATCTGATGCGTGCCCGCCATCGGGTGAGCAAACTGCTGCTGCGCCAAGGGCTCGTATGGAGCGGCGGGGTCACGTGGAGGCCGGCGCACCACGCGTGGCTGGGCGCGCAACGCTTCGAGGACGTGGTGCTGCAGGCCGCCTACGACAGCGCGTACGAGGCGGTGGTCTGGGCCGAGGGACGCCGGGCCCGACTCGATAAGGCGATCGCCGCGATGGCCACCGACTCACCGTGGTCTGCGGTGGTCGCCCGGCTCGGGTGCCTGCGCGGAATCGATACTCTCACCGCCTTCGCCCTGGCCGTGGAAATCGGCGACTGGGAGCGGTTTACCGGAGCGAGCATCGGCGCCTACCTCGAGCTGGTACCGAGTGAGTCCTCCAGCGGCCGGTCCCGTTCGCAGGGACCAATCACCAAGACCGGCAACTCCCTGACCCGAGGAAGCGCTCCCGCCGAACAGCCCGTCCTGCGGTAACCAACCCGCGTATATCAGCATGGACCACGCGTCGAGACCGACACGCGCGCCACCAGGCACCGACCGGCCCCATGCACACAAGCGGCGCCCGAGGCCCGTATCCCGGGCGCCGCTGAAGGCTGCCCCTTGACAGATCGGCCCCACATATCAGTGCTGTGAGCGCATACGTTTCGCCGGGTTGGCGGCGCGGCGGGTTGCAGGGAAGCCGTCTCTGTAAGATCGCGGGCCTAGGGTCAATGCCGCTGTTTTAAGCCGTGGCCTTGGGTTTTCGCTTGGTCGGGGCGGTCTTGGACGCGGGAACGATGGTGACCGCATCGGACGGTGGGGCA
>NZ_JBSFJX010000259.1:0-10043 GCF_053598275.1 Streptomyces sp. NPDC001156
CGCGGAACCAGCGATAGGCGGTGTGCGGGTGCACACCGTTCGCCTTCGCCCACTCCTTGAGGTTCATTCCTCCAGAACCCTACACTCACTCAAAGGCTTTAATAGGCACTAAAGTTAACTCGATCCGAAGCAGCTCAGCACCCCAGGTGACGGCGAAGAAAGAGCCCGACGACCTACTCGGCACCGCCCAGGTCGCAGCCCTCCCTGGCTAGAGCACCACCGCCCCCTTCTCCAACGCCCTCTCCCAAGACCACATCCCCGAACTACCCGAACCAGCCACCCTCGAGAGGGAGGAAGGCAGCCGCGACCGCATCGAGGCCCGCGCACTTCATCATCTGCAGCGTGAGGCGCTGCCGGCGCAGCGATTCGACCAGCGTCGTGCGCTCGTCACCCAAGCTCGGTCCGTGCTCCCGCAGGTCGTCATCGGACGGCCTGTCGTCCGTGGTGAACATATCGGCTCGGCGACTCGTGGCCATGGCCGCATGGTCAGCGCCGCCAGGCCACCCGACAAGCGAATTGTCGGGTGGTTCAGTCACCGCCCTGGAATCGCTCCGTCCACCAGGGCCGCCAGCGGGAGTCCAGTTCGGCCAGCTGGGCGTCGTCGAGGTCGTAGGTGCTCAGGATCGCCATGGCCGCGCCGTTCGGCTTGCTGGGTGATGGGTCCGCACTGGACACGATGAGGAGTCCATTGCCCCAGGCGTCGACCGTGATACCGAGTTGGTGGCCGGAGCGGAACCACATGTCCCCTGCGACGTCCTCGCCGAGCAGATTCTTCTGGAACGGGGTGCCCGCGGCGACGTCCGCGAGGTCGAGTGCGTCGATGAGGTGCACCGCGTTGACATTGCCGCCGACGAACGAGAGTGTACGGCGGACGGCGCCGGGGTGGCGCTCGACGGCGAACTTCAGCTGCTGCAGGAAGGTGACCCAGCCATCGGTGACGTCGTCGTAGTAGGCGTCCCAGTCCGGGTTGTCACCACGGGGGGCGCGGGTGAGCGTCACCCGGGTGCCCTCGCCGTGCGGTTCGAGCCTGAATTCGTCGCCACCGTGCAGTGTCAGCGTGCGTGCGGAGGCGTTCTCCACCGTGTCGGTGAAGAAGATCAGGTCGATCTCGCCGTGCAGGCCCTCGTAGTCCCAGCCCATCCAATGCCGGATCTTGTCCTTGGACCGCAACGCATCCCACACCACGTCCACCGGCGCCGCGATGGTGACCTCGATCCGCGGCCGTGCGTCGTCACTCATCCGATCCTCCTTCTGTCACGGCGGGAGCCGGGTGGCCGAGGGCGACCATCCGGTACGGGCGGCCGTCGGCGGAGTCGTAGCGCTCGACCACCTGTCCCACCGCGGCCGCCAGCTCTTCGGTGAAGGCTTGCACGTCGCTGGGCCGGGCGAACCGCACCGCGGTCTCCAGCGTGAAGGTGAGCAGGCGCTTGTCCGCCTGTGCGGCCCCAGTCTGCATACGCGCGACGTCCCGCACGGTGGTCGCAGCCACGCCGACCAGGTGCTCGGCCGCGTACTGGTCATCGATCCTGGTGAACTCCCCGGCCACCACGGTCGGGTCCACGACGAGCGCGCCCGGCCGGGTGCGCAGGATCCGCTCGACGCAGCCGCGCCGCGGCCGTTCCTCGACCAGCTCGACCAGACCGGCCTTCTCCAACGCCTTCAGGTGGTAATTCAGCCGCTGCCTGGGCAGCTCCAGCTCGGCGGCGAGCTGGCTGGCTGAGCTGGGTGTTCGCAGGCGCTTGAGCAGGTCGCGGCGGACCGGCGACAGCGCGGCACGCACCCGATCCGGCGAGTCGACATAGGTGAGGGCCATGGCCCCATCATCGAATTGACAGTTTTTTCTGTCAAATAGCTTTGCGCGATGTTGGTAGGGAGGCTTACACGAGCCCGGCCAGCCGATACACACGTGCGAACCCGCGACGGCGACGTTGAGGGCTGGTGCCGGTGCCCACCATGGGTATCTCGACGGCAAGATCGACCGGTTCGAGGGCTTCCGCCCGTTACGGCGTGCGGCTCGGCGCTTCGAGGACGGCAGCGGAGGGTTCGCCGGGACGTCCCCGCGCGCCTGGAGGTAGGGAAGAAGCCGGAGACCGTCGACAACCGCCTGGCCACCACCGTGCTGATCCCGCCGCGGCCGACTCCTGCTCGGCGTCGAGCGATTGCACCATCGCTGCGTGCCGGCGGCCGGTGAGCTGGGGGTGATGAAGTCCAGCGGAGTCCGGCGCGGCACGGACCACCTCAGGTGACGAACTCGCACGCCATCGCGATCACGGCACGTGCCGCAGCACTGAGCGTGCGCTCGGACGGCACGGCCAGGGACATCGGCCAGTCCAGGTCGGCGCCGTCGACGGTCAGCGCGGCGACGTTCTCCGCGTCGCCGAGGGCGAACCATGGCAGCAGCGCCACCCCCAAGCCGTTTCGGACGTAGGCCACGCCGGTGGCGAGTTCGGTGATCTCGATGACGACGCGACGGGCCACGGAGGCGGCGGCGAAGGCCCGATCGGCAACGGCCCGGTTGCCGTAGCCCAGGGCAGTCGACGAAATCCAGGCCGGCCAGTTCGGTAATCGGCGCGGTGCGGCGTTTCGCGAGCGGATGGTCGGCCGGCACGACGAGGTCGAGCACCGAGGTGGTGAGGTCGGTCAGCGTAATGCCGGTCGGGCGCGGTCCGGGCAGGGAGACGAAGGCGAGGTCGAGCCGCCGTTCGAGGAGGGCGTCGATCAGGCCCTGGCAGAGCCGGAGGGGGCGGCGCTGGTCTGCAGTAGCACGCCGGGATGACGCCGGTGGAACTCGCCGAGAAGCGGGCGCAGTCGGGCCCTCATCGTCGGGCAGCAGCAGGTCGACGCCTCGGCACCTGTGATGCAGCGGCGATCCGCGACGGATGCAACGAAGCTCCGGTTGACGGGGGTGACCTACCACGTCGCCGACAACCAAAGCCTCGTTGCTGCCAGTCTGCTGTACTCCCCCGAGGGAGCCCCGACCGGTGTCGGCCGGGGCCACCTGAGTTCCGTTGCACGCTCAGCCGCTCACCAGCGAGCAGTTGCCCTGCCGCCTGCGCGATGGCCCCTCGACCGCGGGCAAGGTAGGGGCGGGGATCGGCGAGGTCCGGCTGGGCTGTCAGCGCGTCGCGGACCGCGCGGGTGAAGGCGATGCCGAGTGCGGTGATTGTCCGTCGTTGACGGCGTGATGTCTGGCGACGCCGACACCTTGTTGCCCTGCATCTGGGTGATATCCGTGTTGTTGTGGCCGATCTTCGGGTTCCCCGTGCCGGTGCCGGGTTCGTGTGGGAGGCCACCGGCGCCGACGGCACCAGCGGCCAAGGCAAGGAGCCGTACGGCAGCCGGATCGAGGCCGCCACCCATGCCCGAGCCTTCCTCGAGCGGCACGCCACGGCGTGCGACCACAACGCGGTGCACGCCGGTTGCACCGAGCCTCACCGGAACCGCAACGGTGAGTAAGTGCCACAGCGGCGCCCGGCATGGATGCCGTCACCCCATTACGGGCTTATTGTCCGCTTATGGGTGACGTGCGGTGCGCCTGGTGTAGTGTCTCGCTGCCCGGGGTGGCACGGCCCAGGCGCCGGTACTGCGGGCCGGCGCACCGGCAGGCAGCCTGGCGTGCACGGCGCGGTGGCAGATGGGTGCGACGGCCCGTGCCGCGATGGCCGCGGCGGGCGCGGATCTGCTGCTGCAGGTGCAGACGGCGGCCGAGCGAGCGTGCGAGGACGGCGGAGCGGGCTGCTGCACTGCCGCGGTGGCCCGGGTGCCGGAACTGTCGGAGCAGCTGGTACGTCTGGCCGTGGCGGCGGACCGGCGGGCCGGAGCGAGCTGGGCTCAGATCGGAGCGCATCTGGGCATGATTGCCAGGCGGCCCGCGGACGTTTCGCGCGCCGCGCCGGGGCGGCCAAGTGGGTGCACGACGGGGGTGAGCGCGGTGCGCCGGCATGAGCGGGGGCGGGTTACGAGGCTGGGGCGGCTGGTCGGGCTGTCCGCCGCCTGGTCAAGGACACCGACACGGCGGTCGGCATGTTGTACGTCCTGCCGCCGCAGGACCAACTCCTGCACCTGACGGCCCTGTCCGGGCTGCCCCGCAGGCTTGCCGCCCCGTGGGTGCGGATGGGGGTGGACGATGCGGCGCCGGTGGCCGAGGCCGTGCGGGAGCGGCGCCTGATCTGGCTGAACAGCCCAAATGAGATGACCCGGCACTATCCGCGGATCGGTCTCGTCGCCCCGTACGACGTCCTGGTGGCGGCCGCACCGCTCGAATGGGACGACGTGGTGCACGGTGGGGTCTTCCTGCTGTGGCCGGCCTGGCACCCCCCACAGATGAGCACCCGTGAGCATAAGGCGCTCGATGTCTTCCGCCGGCGGGCGGGGCAGCTGCTGGGACAGGCTGCCCGAAACGGGCGTCCGCTGCTTCCTGAGTCGGAGCCCGTGATGCTGCCCGCGGTCCGTCCCCGCGAGCCGGGCCGGGCCGAGGCCCTGGCCGCCTACGACTTCGCCGAGCGGCTGCCCGTGGGCTGCTGCTCCCTGGATCTGGACGGAAGGATCACTTTCCTCAATACGACCACGGCCGAACTCCTCGGCGCCGGCGATCTGCTGGGCTCACGCCCCCGGGAGCGGTTGCTGTAGCTGGGCGAAACCGCCCTGGAAGACCAGTACCGGGCCGCGGTGATAAGCAAGCAGCCCACCGCCTTCACCGCACTCAATCCCCCGGACCAGTGGCTGTCGTTCCAGTTGTGCCCCGCAGCCGACGGCATCAGCATCAACCTCACCCCACTCCCGCGCGAACAGACCGCCACCGAGGCCGAACCATGCCGCACCGCCCCAGCCGGCGCGCCCGGGGCATCGGCGCTGTATCACCTCATGCATCTGGCGGCGACCCTGACCGAGGCGGTGAGCGTGAAGGACGTGGTCGACCAGGTCGCCGACCAGCTCATCCCCGCCTTCGAAGCCAAGGGCTCGTCCTCTTGGCAGCCGAGGACGGACGCCTGTGCGTCCTCGGCTCACGCGGCTACGACACCGTGTTCCTGGAACGATTCGAAGGCGATTCCCTGACCTCCCCTACCCCGCCCGCACAGGCCATCCGCGCCCAGACCCCCGCCTTCTTCGCCAGCTTCACCGACTTCCAGCGCGCCTACCCCGAGGCGCCCCGCTACGAGGACCGCGACGCCTGGGCCTTTTCGCCCCTGATCACCTCCGGCCGCGCTGTCGGTCTCCTCGTGCTGTCCTATGACCGGCCCCATCCCTTCCCCGTCGCCGAACGCACCGTACTGACCTCACTGGCCGGACTGATCGCCCAGGCCCTGGACCGCGCTCGGCTCTACGACGCCAAACACCACCTCGCCCGCACTCTGCAGACCGGCCTGCTGCCCCAGGAACTACCGGACATCCCCGGCCTGCAGGTCGCCGCCCGCTACCTGCCAGCCGGCCACGGCATGGACATCGGCGGCGAGCTTCGACGAACTCATCCGCTGCACCGTTCCTAGTCAGTGAGCAGGAGTGAGTCGTGTACCCAATCCTGGTCAACTGGCGCATCCCGAACGGTGGTGGATGCACTGGTCTCCCGCGTTCGCGCCGCGTCCGGCGACACGGATCGTGTCCGTGGTCCTGGGATGCGGGGGCGGGTTCCCTCACGCCCTGGGGTGCCGTGTCCGGCCTGGGCGGTCCGATGCCCCACATGATCGCTCTGGTCGTGTGGGGGCGGTGCCGTCCGTCGCCGGATGCGGTGCCCGAGGGCGCGCCTGCCGATCGCGATGCTCGCGGCCTCGTGACGGCTGGTCTTCCTGGTCTTGGTGGTGAGGGGTTTTTGCCAGTGCTGGGCGCCCCACCTGCTGGTGTAGGCCGGGTCGACGGCGATGATGGTGATGCCGAGTTCGGCCGCCATGCTGACGAGCCGGGCCCGCAGCTTGGACACGGGCATGCCGGAGATCAACCGCCGAAACCGCCTCCGGCGGCCGTGCTTCTCCCGGGTTTTCTCCGCGCCGAGGTCGAGGTCTTCGATCGCGATCGACACCCCGTGGCGTTTGGCCCAGTGCAGGAGCCGGATCAGTGCGTGCCGTACCTGGGCATCCCGGTGGTCCGCAGTGCCGGACAGGTCGTAGAAGAACCGGCGCGGCTCGCCGCACGGGTTGCCGTGCTGATCGAGGCGCCAGGCGGCCAGGTGGTCGGCGTTCGTATCGACACCGATCACACCGCCCGTGCGGGCGTCGGACAGGGGGACGGTGGTGACCGGCGGGATCGTCCAGGACGCGGTGAGGTACCAGCGCATGCGCTGCACGTCGTAGTGGATGCGGTAGGCCACGGCCCGGTTCGTGGTGATGCGGTCGGCCCACTCGTCGCTTCGGTGGTGGAAGACCGCGGTTGAGGCGAGGACGTACCGGCCGTGCGGGGCGTTGGCCAGGTGCGCAAGCGGGACGGGGAGCTTGAGGGAGATTTCGCCGTCCCGGGTGACGCGGATCGTCTCGTTCCCCAACCGCTTGCCCGACTCGCCGTCCGCCTGCAGGAACCAGCGCGATGCTTCCCAACGACGCCGCCACGCGTGCCCGGCGAGCTGCGCCGCCTCGAGGTGGTGTCGGGTGGTGAGCAGGCGTTTGCCGCCCCGCACGACCCGCACCCGCCCCACCTCGTGATCGGCCCGCTCCCGCTCCAGTCGGTCCTTCAGCAGCTGCAGTCGCCGGGTCTTTTGGAACCACTCCTGCCGGGTGCGGTATCCGCCCGGCGCCCGCTTCGAGCCCTTCTCGCCCACCGGCAGCGACAACCGGTTGGCGATCGTCTTGATACCGGCCTCAAGGCTGTGAATGTGCGCGAGCTGGGCACGCCGGGACAGCGCCCACTGATCGTGCGTGGCCTTCGTGATCGAACCGGCCCACCGCGAGGACGACGCGTCGGTCAGGGCCCGCTTGCGCCCCGCCCACGTATCCGCGGAGTGCTCCAGGCCCTCAGCGCACCGGCGTTTGAGATCCCTCGAGGCCAGCGACCCCAGATGCGCGCCGACCAGACGTAACACCTGCTCGTCGTCCGGCGTGAGGGCCTTGAGGCGGGTGCGGATCGCCACGCCGGACGGGCCGACGGCCACGAAGGGGGCAGCGATCGTGCGCAGCGACTCACCACGCATCGATGCACCCCCCTCCCCAACACGTGATCGGCAACAGGAAGAACGCTACCGGCCCGCACTGACAGTGCCCGCCAAGCGCCGTGCGCGCTGCACCACCAGGCGCGATCACGAGCGTCTGCCCACCGAAGGGACGCTGAGCCCACCGCCGTGAGCGGAGGCGCACCACCGGCCAACGGCCGGTGCATCGGCCTGCCCCCTTCGTACGTCTTGGAGCCCTCTTCTTCATGCCTGCGCTCAAGCGGATCACTGCTGCCCTGCACTCGGACCTGATCGGTGGCCTGTTGCTGATCGGCGCCACCGTCGTGGCCCTGGCGTGGGCCAACTCGCCGCTGCCTGGCTCCTACGAGGCCGTGAGCTCCTTCCGCCTCGGCCCCGCAGCCCTGCACCTGGACCTGCCGCTTCGGACATGGGCGGCCGACGGCCTGCTCGCGGTGTTCTTCGTCATCGTCGGCAACGAACTCAAGCAGGAAATCGTGCACGGTGAACTGCGCGACCCACGCCGCGCCATGCTGCCCATCGCGGCCGCTCTCGGCGGCGCAGCCGTGCCCGCCCTGGTCTTCGTCGCCGTCAACGCATCCTCATCCGGGGAGGCAGTCGGCGGCTGGGGCATCCCCATGGCGACCGACCCGGCCTTCGCCGTCGCCATCCTTGCCGTGGCCGGCCGACACCTGCCCGCCCGCCTGCGCACGTTCCTGCTGACCCTGGCGACCGCGGACGACATGTGCGCCGTCCTCGTGCTCGCCGCCGCCTACACCACCGGCCTGAACCTCGTCGCGCTGGGCTGCGCGGCAGTCGGCCTGGTGCTGTTCGGTTTTCTCCAGAACGGATCCGGCCGGGCGGTGACCCGGGTGCGGGAGACGGTGCCGGGATGGCTGCTGCTCGGCCCGCTCGCAGTCCTGGTCTGGGCGCTGATGCACGCGTCCGGCGTGCACGCCACCATCGCCGGTGTCGCGATGGGCCTGCTGATGCGCACCCGTATCAGGCATACCGAAGCCGTCTCGCCCTCGCACCGTGCTGAGGAGATCCTGCGCCCCTTCTCGGCCGCCGTCGCGGTGCCGGTGTTCGCACTGATGGCCACAGGAGTGTCCTGGTCGGGAGCCGAAGGCTTCTGGCAGAGCACCGTCACCTGGGGCGTGCTGAGCGGGATGCTCGCCGGCGAGTTCCTTGGTGTGTTCGGCGCATCGTGGTGACGGCCCGCTTCGCCGGCGCGCACCTCAATCCGCTGCTTGCCTGGCCCGACATTGCCGGACTCGGCGTGCTGGCCGGGATCGGCTTCACCGTCTCCCTGCTCTTCGCGGAACTCTCCAACGACGCCCACCTCACCCAGGCCAAAGGCGCCATCCTTCTCTCCTCCGCCGCCGCGTCGCTGCTGGCCGCGCTGATCCTGGGTCGCCGCAGAAAAGGATCATCGGTGGAGTCTCGCGTGCGTGGCTGTAGTGGGGCACCGCCGAAATGCGCTGATCAGGGTTTACATCCCGACAGCGAAGATCCTTTCCCGTGACCAACAGGATCGTTTCTCACTTCCCAGATCACTGGCCCCTACGACGATCCCGAGGCGATCATGCGGACCTTGCGACACGCCGTCGGCGACGACGGCTTCCACTTCACCCTCGCCTTCACCGAGTAGCCGCGGCGGCGTCGGCTGTTCCGGGCGCGCCGGTAACCATCCGGGGCGCGTGAGCCGGCAGACGATCACCCCGGCGGGTGACGCGCCGGGGTGGGCGACGTCACCGGGCAGAAAAGGCCGGCGGGGGTCGAGCGCCGTACCGCCGCCGTCATGGATGCGACAGCGTGAGCAGACCACCGCCGAGAGCTCGGTTGAGGGGGAGCTGGCGGCTGTCGCGGCCAGCGCGTGCTGAACATCCTGCATCTTGGTTCGTTCGACCGCTTGACCGACTGCCGTGGCCAGCGTGGTCAGTGTTCCGGGCTCGGCGACAATGTCCCTGCGCTCGACGGCGTCGGCACGCGCGGGCTCGGGGTCCGCGAGGTCGCTGCGGGTCATCGCAAGCACGGCATGCCGCACGCCGAGCGCGTCGAGGATCGCCAGGTGTGCGAGAAGATTCCTCACGCTCCGTGCTCGAGCCGACTGAGAACAGCAAGCGCCGACGATCGGGCAAGAATCAGAGCAGGTCAGGGCCGCGGCAGTAAAATGAGGCCAGCAGCAGCGCCAACGGCAGTTGGGCGGCGGAAGAGATGGAACGGTATGGGCCCATCCCGCCGGGGTCGAAACGTCTTCCCCTCGCAACGCGGGAGAGAGAACCGCTGTTGGTTTCGGCGGCCGAGAGTGTTGTTGGCGAATTGGGCGCGGCGGCCGCGACGGTCTACCTCAAAGTGCCGGACACCCTGGAGCTGCAGTCTGCTGTCGTGGCGGTGACCGCCACGGGAGTGGGAGCGCCCGAACGTATACCCCTGGATGACAGCAGCTGGCCGTCGTCACGGGCGTGGCGGTCGAGCCGTGTGGAGACCGCGGACTCTGTGGACATCACGGCAAGCCGCCCGGACCTGACAGCCTTCGCACATTTCCCACTGCAGGCCGCGGCCGCGCCGCTTTTGTCGCCGACCCGCCGCTTCGGGACGCTGTCGGCTTTCTGGCTGCCCGTAGGTGGCGAGATCGCTGAGTCGAAACGGGAGCGACTGGCCGTCGCGGCCTCGTCGCTGGCCCGTGACCTGGACCGGTTGGCCGATCATGGGACATCGATGGTTCCACCCCTGGTACCGCACGTGGTCGCCGTAGAAGGTGAGGGGCGGGCGCCGAAAGCATGACCTCATCAGCCTGTCCGCTCGTCTACCATCTGCACAAACTCGCCACGCTCCTGGCAACGACGGTTCACACCCAAGTCCATGTGGCGCGTTGCCCGCGCCGTGGTGACGGCGCGAAAATCGGTCGCGGGTGCCGCCCGCGTCTGACGTCGCTTTCCTCTTGGTCTGG
>NZ_JBSFJX010000260.1:0-10006 GCF_053598275.1 Streptomyces sp. NPDC001156
CAGGCCGCCCCCTTGCGCGTACCGCATGAACCCCTCGTAGCGCAGGGATCATGGAACGTCACCGGTACTCGGACATCACGAGTTCAACCTGAGTAGGTGTGCAGGCGGGGGCCGAAGATCTTCGGCTGGTCCATGGTCGCCAGCAGGGCCGGGTCGTCCCAGTCGGGAGCGGTGGCGGGGGTGCGCTTGGGCTGCGGGTCGCCTGTGGGTGCCTCGGTCAGGCGGGGCGCCTCCCACACGTAGGGGGTGGCGGTGAGGTAGAGGCGGCGGTCGGCGGGGATGCGCAGCAATTCAACGTCCCTTGCCGCGTTGCCCAGCAACCGCAGGCCCGCCAGCTCCAGAGACCTGCGCGTCAGCAGATAGACCCATGACCACCGCATGGACCTCGATCATGCCCCAGTCCACCACCATCCCGCAGCGAAACGTCCTGATCAGGTGCTCGAACCCCGGTTTTCACGCCGGACAGGCTGCTGCGGGCCCGGGTCTGGCTGAGGCGTCTCCACCATGACCAGCGCAGATGGTGCTGTGGGGTGAGGCGGTGCGGGCAAAGGACCAGACCGATGAGGCGGCGGATTTCCGCGACGGACAGGGGTATCAGGGCGGCCGGATGATTTACCGGCACCCGCACCCCTGCTCGGAGACTTCCGCGATGGCCGCCTCATGACCAGGGGCTATGCGGTGATCGCTGCTCCACCACTGGGCGGGACACCATCGAAACCGGCGCCGGCACGACGCAGCCCCGGCTCGATCCCCCGGCGGCCCGGGACTACGTCGTCAAGGACTCACACCCAGTCACCGACACGCCCGGCAGAGCCCATCTTCAGCCGAATCAGCGCCGTTTGCGTTTCTTCGCGGAGCGCTTGGCGGCCGGGCGCTTGCGTGGGGAGTGGGGCTTCGCCTTGCGCGGATGGCTGGTGAGCGCGGCATTCCTGTCGCTGCGGTATGCCCGCCAGGCGTGGCGGGCTGCTTCGGCGGTGGCGGGGTCAGGGTGGTGGGTGAGCTGTTGTGCGAGGAAGGCGGATTGGTACGGGTCTGCGTTTGCGAGTGCGGTGAGCAGGAGCGGGCCGCCGCCGGGCCAGTCGGCCGCGGCCTTGTCGAAGGCCGCGTGTACCTGGAGCGGCAGCTCTGGTTCGTGCTGCCCGGCAGCGGCGGTCAGGCGGTGGGTGAGCAAGGCCGCTTGGCGCACTGCTTCGAGTTCGTCGACCAGGAGCACCGCGCGGGCTGCGGAGGGCACCGCAAAGGCGTCGGGCGTCAGGCCTCGCTCGCGCAGGGCGCGTTCCGCGTGGCCGCCGAGCACCGGGTCGGCCAGCTGGGCGTGCAGTGCCTGGGCGGGTGCGGCCGTCAGGTCGAGTAGGCCGAGCAGCGCGCGCCGGTCGGCGGCGTCCGGCCCAGGAGGGGTGGCGGCGAGCGCGGCCAGCAGTGCGGGCCAGCCGTCGGTGCCGCGTTCGGTCAGCCAGTCGCCGAGCACCTGACGGGCCGCGGCCGGCGGCCAGTGCTGAGCGGCGGCCACCAGCAGGTCCGCAGTCCAGGTGCGCACCTGTGCCTGGGTGGGGAAGGCGCCGTCGTCGGCCCCGCCGGCGCCCAGGAGGAGTGCGTCACGCAGCAGGGCCGAGCCGAGGGGGGTGAGGGTGAGCGCGTCGCCGGTGCGCTCGGCGATGCCGAGTCCGGCCAGCCGGTCCATGACGCGTGCCAGGCGGGCGGCGGCCGGCTGCAGGTCGTCGCGGTCCGCCTCGTTCAGTGCGGGGATGCCGGTGACCGCGGACAGAGCTTCGGGAGGGGGGAGTTCGTAGGGACCGGTGGCCGGGACGGACGCATCGGGGGCGCTCTGGTGCCCCGGCGGAACGATCCACAGCTCCTCCTGTGCGGCCTGCCGGGCCACCGACTGGGCCACCCCGGCCTGCTGATAGAGGAAGTAGAGCGGGCCGAGGTGCTCGCCGGGGAACTCCTCGGCGGTTTCCTCGTCATCGGCCAGCTGCGCCAGCAGCGCGCCCAGGAGGTCCAGGGCGAGCCCGGCCAGCTCGGCAGGCCCGCCGTGCTGCCATACCTCGGCGGCCGGCCCCGGGATGGGTGCGCCGTGCGCGTCGACGGTCAGGAAGCCGCTGGCCAGCGCCAGCTCACGCACCTGCTCATCCGCGGTGTCCAAGGTGGCGGCGGCCTGCGCGAGGGCCTGCGGCAGCGGCGCGGCGCGCAGTTGGGCGGCCTGCTCTTCGGGGGAGGCCGGCAGGGGCGGTGGAGGCAGCGGGGAAGGATGTGGGCCGAACGTCTCCAGGTGCTGGTCGGCCAATTCGCCGACGATGCCGAGCAGCGGCGCGTGGCTGCCGGCGCCGGGTGCCAGGTGTGCGTACGGGCCGCGCAGCAGGGCGTCGAGCCCGGCTGCCGTCCAGCGGTCCAAGAGCACGCCGGCTTGGGCGTCGTACCAGGCGTCCTCCTGCTCCTGCGGGACGTCCGGCTCGCCCTGCGGGGCGTCGGGGATCAGCGGCGCCTGGCCGGAGGGGGGCCGCACCTGCTCGCCCAGGGCCACGGCCTGCAGACGCCCGGCGAGCAGGGAGCGGGCCTGCCGGGAGCGTTCTCCCCTCAGCGCGCGTAGCCAGCCGGCTGCGGCGAGTGGGCCGTCCGCGGCGGCGAGGCCGAGCGCCGTCTGCCGCTGTGCATAGGGGCGGGCGGCGAACGCCTCCAGCCAGGCGCGTACGGCCCGCGTATCGGCGGCCTCCACGCCCTCGGCCCGCAGCAGGTTGCCGTACAGCCGCGCCCAGGTGACGCGCTGCGGGCTGGTCATCATCTCGGTGAAGCCCTCCGCCAGCTCCTGCACCCGGGCCACCAGCCTGGCGTGCCGTTTGGCGTTGAGCCTGCCCTCTTCGTGGGTATGGTCGGCGAGCGCGGCCACCGCGGCCAAAAAGCCGGGCAGCTCGGCCTCGGTGGCGCTCACGTACAGCGGCAGCAGGGTGTGCAGCAGCTCCTCCACCAGCTCCTCAGTGGGCTCCGGGAAGCCGGGCCGGCGGCGCGCCCCGCTCAGCGCGAGCAGGCCGAGCACGGCCTCCGCGGCACGCGCATCAAGCACAGTGCCGCGCCGCTCGGCCCAGGCGAGAAAGGATGCGAGGTCGAGTCGCAGGGGTGTGGGGGTGGTTGTGGGGGTGCTCACCCCCGGCAGCGTAGCGGCACAGCACAGCAGCCCGTACCGCAAGCAGCCCGCCTCACCCGCACCCAGTGGTGCACCACGGCGGACGGAACCGGCCCTGCGGTCGGATGGAGGCATGCAGCCGGCGGCACTCACCGAAGAACGGCTGATCCACCTGGCCGGTGCCCGCTCCTACGCCCGCGGCAAGGGATATGTGGATCGCCGTAACCCGGCTGCGCGCGGGCGCCCCTGCCGGCCAAGCACTTCCTCAAAATCGACGAATACGTCGGGCTGCTCGCGGAACACGTCGCCGCGCTCGGCGAGCCCTACGCCCGCTGCCTCGGCGACGGAGTCCGGGAGCTGCGCCCGACTCCCGACGGTGCTGCCATACGCATCACGTACTGGCTCACCGCCAACCGCACCGCGGTCCTGCGGGCCGTCTTCCGCAAGACAAGAATGCGGGAGGATGCCGAGGTCACGCGCGCCAAACTCGCACAAGCGGGGGTCGCGCCGGTGCGCCGCCTGGCGGACAAGCCCCGCCCGTCCGCCACGGGGGGGCAGCGGACGGACGGGGCAGCTGAAGTGCCGTTGTCCCGCGGTCACGCCCAGGTGAGGCGTTGCCCGTCGGGGCCCATGTGCAGCCGCATGTGGTCGGTCGGTGGTCGACCGGCCGCATGCCACTGCAGGAGATGTTCCGTGATCTGATCCCACAGCCGCGCCGGGCCGCCCTGCCGGACCATCCACCGCTCGCCGTCTTGGAAGGCCACGGCCCAGGACCCGGCGTCCACGTCGATCACGACGTGCTCGGCTCGGCCGTCCCGTTCGAGGGTGAGCCGCTGGGCGTGCGGCGCGGCGAACTGCGCGACGAACCGGGCCGAGCTGTCCTCGAGCACGTCGCCGCCCAGTTCCGTCGGCTGCGCGTCGCCCTCGCCGAGGTTCGGCAGGATGCCGAGTGGGGGCGGGAGGTGGGGACGGGCCATCATGAACGAGACCTGTCCGCCCAGCACGGGACCGCCGGCTGTGCCGTCGTCGGCGACCGTGAGCCGGACGAGTTCGGAGGCGTGCATCCATCCGCCGACGGTCACCAGCACCTCACCGCCGGGTCGCATCTGGGCGAGCCAGTGGGCCGGGACGGTGTGCACGGCGCATGTGGCGATCACGCGGTCGTACGGACCGCCCTCCTGGTAGCCGAGGAGGCCATCGCCGACCACGCGGGTAGGCCAGTAGCCGGTGCCCGCGAGCGCCATCCCGGCGCGGGCGGACACTTCCGCGTCGACCTCGACCGTGGTCACGGTGTCGTCCCCGACGACATGGCAGAGCAGCGCCGTCGAATAACCGGTGCCCGTGCCGACCTCCAACACGCGCGCTCCCTGGCTCACCCGCAGGTCTTCGAGCATCCGCACGACCAGGCTCGGCAGCGTGGACGACGACGAGGGAGCCGCCGCGATGCGTCCCTCGATCTGCTCGGGGAAGACGCCGGCGGCCACCTGCGTGACGAGGGTGTCGTCTTCGTAGATCCGCGCGAGCCGGGCCGCTGAGTCCCCGGATGCCGGCCGGTACCAGCCGTCTTCGTCGTACTCGAACCAGCCGCGGGAGAGGAACGCCTCGCGCGGCACGGACAACACGGCCGCTTCCCATTCCGGACTGCGCAGGGCGCCGCTTTTGGACAGGTGCCGGGCGAGGTCGGCCCGCAGGTGCTCCGACGGCAGCAGGTCACTCATGCCTGGGTTGCTCCGTTCTCCAACAGGTCTGCGATTGCGGTGGTGATCGTCAGGTCGGCCGCGGCTTCGAGCCAGGCCCACTGGCCGTTGGGGTTGCACTCCAAAAACCACCATGCGCCGTCCGCGGTCATTGCGAAGTCGAAGGCGCCGAAGTTCAGGCCGAAGCCGGCGAGGAACGCAACGAGCGCCCGCCGCACCCCCTGTGGACAGTCGACCACCTCATAGCTGAGGTTTCGGTATGCGGCCCGCCAGTCCACGACCCCGGGCGGCGCGGTGATCAGGGCGCAGAAGGACTGCTCGCCGACGACGACCACGCGCACGTCCGCCACCTTGGGCACCTGCGCTTGGAACAGATGCGCGCTGTGGCTGACCGCGTCGTCGAGTTCGCCGGGCTTAACCGGGGCCGCCCAGATTCCGGTCGGCTCGCCCTCGACTTCGTATGTCCCGGCGTGCAAGGGCTTGTAGACCGTGGGCGCTTCGGCGCAGAACGCCTTGGCCTCCAGCGGGTCGTTGGTGATCAGGGTTGCCGGGGCGGTGAGCCCCACGCGGCCCGCCGCGTCCAGTTGAGCCGGCTTGTACTCGGCCCGTGCGATGGCCTGCGGGTGGCTCAGGTACAGGCACCCCGGCAGCGCGCCGAGCACTCCGCCCAGTCCGCGCCGGTTCTCTTGAGCAGCGAACCGGGCCCCCTGCTCGCTGCTGTCCGTCGGGTAGGCATGCGGGCGACGGTGGTACAGCGCGCGTACGGCGGACAGGTCGACCCTGTGTTGCCCGATCGTGAGCCGACCGCCCCATCCCCGCGCCCCGGTGCGGGCGGCGAGCTGTGCGGGCGCCGGGAAGTCCCGGCCCGGATCGAGGCGGACAACGGGCACCCGGCGCCGGTTCAGCTCCGTGATGACCAGGTCGGCGGTCGCGTCTTCGTGCTGGGTGCAGACCAGCACCGGGCGGGTGTCCACGGGCGCGCCTCCTAGTCCTGGGTGGCGTCGTGGCCGGAGTCGCCGTCCACCTTGCCGTCCTTGCTGATCTGGGTGGGCGGGTAGGTGTTGACGGAGGTGCCGTGCTTGCCGAGTTCGACCGGACTCATGCGGCCGTCGCCGCCGACCCAGCGGCCGGTCTGGGTCAGCGGGTCGAGTCCCGCGTACCGCCAGGGCGAGGGTTCGCCGTTGTGCAGCGGGGTCATGCGGCGCATGCCCCACGGTGGGGGCGGATTAGTCACTGCTTGCATGGTGCCTCCTTGGCCGGGGTGAAGGTGGATGGTGAAGGCCGTCCCGGGGCTCGACCTGTCCAGGGCTGGGGGACCTGGGGCGAAGCCCCTTGCCCGGATGCCGACAGGAGTCTCCGGAAGCAAAGAACGGCGTGTTCGAGTGCGTATCTGGGGTCTTTTCGATGGAGCTACAAGGGGCGGCTGCTGTGTTGGCCGCCGTCGCGGCCGCCCGTTCCAGCGCCGTGTCAGGGTGGCGGTGCTGGGGTCTCCAGCGTCTGGACGGGGCGGTCTGGGTTGGCACTCTCGTGCACAGGTAGTCGTGCACGACGAAGGTGCCGTCGGCTCTTGTGGCCGCGGCGGTGACGGAGCCACGTGCGCGGCTCGTGGGGCCTGATCGGCTCGTCGCAGTACGGCGCAGGTCATTGGCGGTACTCCCTGACCAGCCGGTACAGGCCGCGGCCGGCGCAGCAGTCGGCGACGGTCTTCTCGTTCCGGCACAGCTCGCAGGTCGAGCCGTGGGCGAACAGGCCGCGGTGCGCACGGTCGGCGATGCAGCCGTGGCAGGCGCGCGGGAACCAGCGCATGAGCGAGGTGGTGCCGCTGTGCGGGCTCATCTCCTCGCCGAGGTCCACGGCCGTCTCCGCGGTGAGCTTTTCGCCGCACCAGACACACCTCGCGCCGCGGACCTTGGCGTCGGCCAGAGTGTCGAGCGAGGGGAGCGCGAGGACCTTCAGCGCCTCGGGCGCGATGTCGTGGATGACGCTGCTCACCGGATCACCCCCGTGGGCGTCCGGGCTGCAACTTGCCTCATGTCGGCGCTCCTTCACGGCGTTCGGCCATGCCCCGGGGCTGTTCGCGCGGCTGCCGGGGCTTGTCGTGCCTTCGACGCTAGGAGCGGGAAGTGCAGCACCTCCAGCGATGTGCAGAAGTTTGCAAACTACCCCTTCCGTCCCTGGCTTTGACGAGTTTGCGCCCTTGACCGAGGCGCCCGGTCGGGGGACGTTGACGCAAAGAACTGCACACCTCGCGAATGGGGGCTGACATGCCGCTACTCTTCATCGGGATCGACCCCGACACCGGCAAGGCGGACAGTCCAACCGTGTGGGTCGACCAGGAGAAGCAGGAACTCGTCTTCCAGGGCTGGAAGCCGGGTCCCGAACTCCAGGCGGAATGCGCTGCATTCGACGTGCCAGGGCACGCGACGGGCGTTCCGGACGACGAAGCCGTGATCCGTATCCCGGCCAGGATGGTGCACATGATCAGGGAGGCGTGCGATGCCGTCGAGCGTTCCGCCGTTCAGTGAGCTGATCGCCGCCTGCACACGCTCGGCCGTGCACTTGGAAATGCGCGACCAGTACGGAGTCGACAGCGAAGGCGACGATTTCAGCACGTGGCTGCGCACCGGCCGCGCGGAAACCGATCCCGCGTCGGAGTACTGGGCGCCCTGGGTCGACCTCATCTCGGGTGCCGTCGCGCTCGGCGTGACCGTGCGCCGAGCTCGCATCGTGTCCGAGCCGGTGAGCGCGTACATCCGGTACGAGCACGCCGGGACCGGTGTCAACCTGCATGCAGGCGAGGAGGTCCGGTGGCTCCCGCGCCGACGCGCCTCCGACCTTGCCCTGCCGGGCAACGACTTCTGGCTCTTCGACGACCGCCTGATCCGCTGGGGCTACTTCAGCGGCGACGGCGCCCTGACCGGCCATGAGATTTCCGAAGACCCAGCCGCTGCCAAGCTGTGCGCCCAAGCCTTCGAGGCGGTATGGGAGCGCGCTGTCCCGCACGACCAGTACAAGATCCACTAACAGACAAGCACCGGTAGGCCAGCTCATGCCCGTCTCCCCGTCCTCGTCCGCCCAGGCCGCGCGCGAGGCCGTCGCCAGGCGGCTGCGTGAACTGCGCAAGGAAGCAGGGCTGACGATCGTCGAGCTGGCCTCCGCGTGCAGCTGGCACTACTCGAAGACCTCCCGTATCGAGAACGCCGTTACCGGCCCCACCGCGAAGGACATCCGGCGCTGGTGCGCCGCCACGCATGCTGAGGAACAGGCGCAGGACATCATCGTCCAGTCCCTCAACGCCGAGTTGATGTACCGCGAGTGGCGCGGGCAGGTCCGCAACGGGCTGAAGCACCTACAGGACAGCCGGGTGCAGTTCTACCGGGACACCGAACTGTTCCGGATCTACTCGTCCACGCTCGTTCCCGGTCTGCTGCAGACCGAGGGCTACGCGGCGGCCGTGCTCAGCATCGCCGCGCACGCTGACAACCTCCCCATCGACGACAGCGCTGATGCGGCACGGGCCCGGGTGGCGCGATCTCGCATCATCCACGAAGCGGGCCGCCGGTTCGTCCTGCTCATTGAAGAAGCCGTGCTCCATTACCGGCTCGGAGACGGGGACACGATGGCCGCGCAGCTGGGCTACCTGTTGACTGCTGGGGCGCTGCCCGCGGTCTCGCTCGGCATCATCCCGGCGACGACGGCCGGGCGCATGCGGTGGCCTGAGGAGACCTTCCACGTCTACGACGAGAAGCTCGTAGCCGTGGAGCTTGTCTCGGCGCAGGTGAACGTGACCCAGCCCAGCGAGATCGAGCAGTACGTGAAGGCCTTTGAGCAGCTACGGAGCATGGCCGTGTACGCGGCACAAGCACGCGCCCTGATCGTGAAGGCCATCGACGCACTGGGCTGAGCCCAGACACGACGAGCGATCCTTGCCCTTCTACGGGAGGACCGCAACGACGACACCCAACTGCTGCCCCTGCTCGACGCGATCCCACCGGTCCGCGGCCGGGTAGGACGTCCCCGCCGCAAGCCGGACTCGCTGTTCGCCGACCGCGGCTACGACCACGACATCTACCGCGACCAGGTCCGCGCCCGCGACGTCGTGCCCGCGATCGCCCGCCGCGGTACCCGGCACGGTACCGGGCTGGGCACCTACCGCCGGGTCGTGGAGAGGAGTTTTGCCTGGTTGCACGGCTTCCCACGCCTGCGGACCCGGTGGGAACGACGAGCCGACATCCGCGAAGCATTCCTGAAACTCGCCTGCTGCCTCATCACCCACCGACAACTCAGGGCATTGCGCCGACGTCGGGATGCAAATGTCGACGGTCACGCAATTCTCCACCAGCGGCGTCAACTTCCCCGCCCACACGTTCGAACGAGGCCGGTCTCTCCCGCGTCTGGTGATCCGCATGTGGTTTGCTCCGGTCGGCTCAGCTGATAAGAGCTGGTTCGCGTCCCGTCTCGTGCCTGAAGATTCTCGGAGTGGCAGACACGGAACCCACCGAAGAAGAGACGCCGGACGGACTGCTGGGCTGGTGCCTGGTGGCCAACGTGGCGCAGGAAACCGCGCGCGGCGAGAGCGGTCTCGACATCCAGCGTGGCACAAAGCACTTCCCGGTAGGCGCCCTGCCGTGGATCCCGCCCATGCGCTGGGACCCTGGCTGGGGTCGCTGGCATGCGGTCGGGCGGCACAGAGGCAACGGCCGCCGGTACGTCAACATGGTCGTGCGCGCGGATGACCTGGAGAACTTCCGGGTCAAGGGTGTCTACAGCGAAGGTCTCGTCCGAAGCCTCAACGGCTACGATCACGACCCGGCCGCCCCGCGGACCCTGCAGAACCCGTGGACTCGCGAGCGGGCCCAGAGCTGGGCGGACGGCCGGAACCAACTCCGGGAGGGCATCGTCATCGACGGCCAGCGTCACCCGCGGATCTCCCTTCCCAACCCTCCGCCGGCAGAGCTCCAGGTCGGCGGCGAAATCCTGCACCTCGCCCAGTACGGCACCAGGGGACCCCACTACAGTCGCATGCCCCCTCCCGTGGAATGGGTCCCCGAGACCTGACTACCTGTTTCTGAACCCGGAGGCTGCAGGTCGACCAGATAGTGTCCGAAACGCGAAGTTCGTGGAAGCGTTCGCCGAACGGTCACCGTGACCGCCCGCCGAGGACTCCGACGGGCGCGACGGCCGCTGGCGC
>NZ_JBSFJX010000261.1:0-9885 GCF_053598275.1 Streptomyces sp. NPDC001156
GGCCACCCGCCCCGGCAGGCACGCAGCGAGCAACCACCACCGATCTCACCGTCACGATCACCAGCCGATTGCCCGTTACCGGGACACGCTCCTAGTGGCACAGCACTCCGGCGCTTGAGCTGACCTTCGGTGATCCCGCCGGAAGGGCACCCTCCGGCGATGCGCGGCAAGGTCCGACAGGCGAGGGGGGCGCCGCGAACAAACGAGCAGCTCAGGGGGTCGAATCGCAATGAGCGGGCACGTCTCTTCTAAGCGCTTGTCCTGACTCAAGTCCCGCCGCGTGCAGTACCAGAGGCGCTGCGCGTCGAAGCACGAATCCCACACCACGGACGTCCCGTCCGGTCGCAGTTTCCGACACACTCCGTGTCGCGGGCGTCCTTCGACGCACTCCGTCGCACCCATGAGGGCTGCGAGGGGCAATCTACGCATTCACTGCGGAGCCGTGCGCAGCCGCCATCATCGACCGGTGGCGCGCCCTCCTCACCAGCACCAGCGAGACCACGCGCTCAGGCGGCAGGGCGTACGCCCGTGCCTCCTCCCAGACACGCCAGTACGTGGACGAACCGACCACACACCCCCGCTCATTCCGGATGCGTGGATTGCCCCGGTACAGGTGCGCAAGCAGCGCGCGTTAGTGCGCCACCGCTGCCAACTGATCCGTCTGCGCACGCTGCTGCGCAACCGCGTCCACGCCGTCCTGTCCGACCACGGCTGCGACCGGCCCGGCAGCTACTTCACCGCTCCGGGCCAGGGCGGGCTCGAGGGCCTCGACCTGCCGCGCGCCTCGCGCCGCGTGGTCGACACCCTCAAGGAGCCGATCGACGCCCTGGACGCGCAACTGCTCGCCACCGCACGGGGTAGTTCGTCCACTGGCACGACCGCCACCACTCGGTAGCCGCGCTGCGCCAATGCCGCTGCGTCCCGCCCCCACGTCCATGAAGGAGGCTCTCGCGGAGGCACTCAACCTGCGCTAGAGGATCTTGCAAAGCTCCAGCGACGTGGTCCGCGTGTCTCCAATCGCCCCTATCGGGTCGTTCTCCAGCACGTACACGAGTTGCCACGAACTGGTGCCGATCGGGCACGCACCGTTACTTAGCACGTAGCCACCCGAGAATGGGTGGTCTGAGTTCAAGTCGAGCGGTTCCGCGTCCTTTCCAGGCAGGCCCTGCGGTCCGCGCTGACCCGGGACACCAGGCAGACCCTGAGACCCGGTCGGCCCTTGAGGCCCCGCCGGACCCTGAGGTCCCGCTGGTCCGACTGCGGCATTGCCAAGATGAAGGCCGACAAGGACGCCGCCACCGCCGAATACCGCTCCAGCCAGCGCCACGGCAACCAAAATGAGAGCGCCACGGCGCCCGCGAACAGGTATTTCCACGAGCGCAGAGCATATACAGGCGGTGAGACCGACGAATCTGCTGTCCCACTGTCCCGCTAGGCGCGCTGACCTGCGAAAAGAGGTGGGACAGTGCTCAACGGGTGGTGCCTTGCTGTCCCACCTCACTTTCACCGGTGAGGTGCTGGCCACCGATACCGTCTCCCCTCTCAACAGGCATCGGGTGGGGCGAACGTCCCCGTGCCGGAGCGCGGACCTCCCGCCCCTGCTCATGTTGCAGCCCATTCCGACACAGCGCGCTCTCACGTTGATTGACGGGCACACCGCGCCTCGTCGCGCGCTATCTCCGATACACCCGCACCCTGCCATGAGATTCGATCATGGAACGTGCAGGTCACAACGCATGTGACAGGTGAATTGGCCACGCACTCCGGAGCTGTGTGTTGCGACGCCGCTGGGGCAGTCCTGATAACAACGAAGGCGCCTGATAACAACGAAGGCGCCTGCTCGCGGAGGACGCGACGTCCCGCGCCTTTCACCGCATTCGTGGAGCTCACCGCGGACCAATAGGCCCCTCTGCCTCTCGTCTCTGTGGGCACCTGGGGGACGCACTGCCCCCAGGTGCCCCCTAATGAGAGTGGCTGAGTGGGAAGTTCCAGGTCAGGACATATGGAGCCCGCTGTAAATCTGCCGTGGTGCGTACCTGGGGTACGGGTAACGGCTTTGTCATGAGCCGCGCTCGGGGTGAATCTGGGTGCTTCCCGAGCGTCCGTTAACCGACGGCGCCATCGCTATCCCCTGCCTCCCCTCGCCAGTGAGCCAGGTTGTGCCGGGTGGTGAGGGTGTGGGGGTGGTCCGGGCCGAGGACCCGCACCCGGTCCTCCAGCAGCTCGGCGAACGCAGTCGCCGCCCCCGCCACATCCCCCGCCTCCCCCCGCCACCGGGCCAGCTCATGCCGAGTATTGAGGGTTTGGGGGTGGTCGGGGCCGAGGACCCGCACCCGGTCCTCCAGCAGCGCGGCGAACGCGGTCGCGGCCCCGGCCGCATCCCCCGCGTGCCCCCGAAACCGGGCCAGCTCATGCCGGGTGATGAGGGTGTCGGGGTGGTCGGGGCCGAGGACCCGCACCCGGTCCTCCAGCAGCGCGGCGAACGCGGTCGCGGCCCCGGCCACGTCCCCCGCCACCCCCCGCCAGTAGGCCCGGTTGTGCCGGGTGCTGAGGGTGTCGGGGTGGTCGGGGCCGAGGACCCGCACCCGGTCCTCCAGCAGCGCGGCGAACGCGGTCGCAGCCCCGGCCGCATCCCCCGCCACCCCCTGCCAGGAGGCCAGGTTGTGCCGGGTGATGAGGGTGTGGGGGTGGTCCGGGCCGAGGACCCGCATCAGGTCCTCCAGCAGCTCGGCGAACGCGGTCGCGGCGCCTGCCGCATCCCCCGCCTCCCCCCGCCAGTGGGCCAGATTGTGGCGGGCGTCGAGGGTTTGGGGGTGGTCCGGGCCGAGGACCCGCATCAGGTCCTCCAGCAGCTCGGCGAGTGTGGTCGCGGCCCCGGCCGCATCCCCCGCCGACCCTCGCCAGGAGGCCAGGTTGTGGCGGGCGTTGAGGGTGTCGGGGTGATCCGGGCCGAGCTGGCGGCGGGTGATGGACGCGTGGTGGTGAAAGTGGTCGACAGCAGCGGTGACTTGGCCGGACTCGCCGAGGCTGGTCCCCATGCGGTACAGCACCCTATGGGCGTCCGGCTGGTACAGGGCGTGTGCGGCGTATCTGGTGAGGGCGGCGGTGTTGGCGCGCAGGTCCTGAGCGAGGGCGGTGTCGCGTTCTACCTCGGGCCAGGCCGCGACGAGGGCGTCGGCGACGGTGCGGGCGGCGTCGCGCTTGTGCTCGTCCGGGAGCCGTTCCCGGACGGCGCGCTGAATGAGCTGGTGGACGCGGACGGCCTGGTGGGGCGTGTGGTCCATCAGGCTGAGCCGGTGCAGGGCACGCAGGGCCCCCGCGGCATCATCGCCTGTCACTTCGGGGCGACGGTATCCGGCTCGCTCAGCGGTGAGGTAGGCGAGGGCGGGGGGGCTGGTCAGGACGGTCTCGGGGATGCCGTTGGGGTCTAGGAATGCGGCGAGTTGGAGCATGGGGCGGGCCAGGCCGGCTGGGGGCAGGGTGTCGGCGCGGTCGATGGACAGGGACCATGCGGCGGCCATGGTGCGGGTCTGGTCGTCGGGCAGGACGGCGGGGACGGCATCGGCGAGGGTGGCGCTGCGGTCGGCGAGCAGGGTGCGGTAGGCGGCTGCGGTCTGGCCGGAGTCGATGAGGTAGGCGGCGGCCTGGGACAGGGCCAGCGGCAGGTGTCCGAGGTCTGCGGCGAGTGCGGCGAGCTGCTCGTCGGGCTCGTGGCGGTCGTGGGCGGCCAGTGCCGTGGTGAGGTAGGCCAGTGCTTCGGTCTTGGTGAACAGTCCGACGTTGATCAGGTGTCGTTGGCGGCCGGTGAGGGCGGCGTCCCGGCGGCGGGTGGTGATCAGGGTGCGGCCGTGCGGGCTGGCCGGCGGCCACAGGCCGTGCAGAACCTCGGGTTCGCCCACGTCATCCAGCACGATCAGCCACCGGCAGGGGCGTTGGTGGGGTTTGGGCTCCAGCCAGGCCACGAACTGCACGGCGGCCGTCTCGGGGTCGTCAGTATCGGCGGCCAGGACCTCCGCGGCAGCTTGCGCGTATCCGGTCACGGCGGCGCTGCGGGTGTCGGCGGTGATCCATACCAGTACGTCCAGGGTGCGGCTCTGCCAGGCGGTGCGGGCGTAGTCGGCGGCGAGCTGGGTCTTGCCGACCCCGCCCATCCCGGTCAGTACCTGCCCACGCACGGTGTCCTGTCCCACCAGGACCGCGGTGTCCACTCGCGCGAGGGCCTGGTGCAGGCGGGCCGCTTCGGCCCGGTCCTGGAAGCAGTCCGCCCGCGGCGGGATCACCCCGACCTGGTGCGGCCACGACGCCGGCGTGCGCGGCCCGGCATGCTCGTGCCGGTGCTGGTGGATCCCGCCGGCGACGAAGCCGGCAGCGATACTGCCACCGCCCGCGATGACCTGCGAGGGGTGGGCGGTGGCGTACGGGCCGGTGGGTGGTGGGCCAAGAGTGGCGCCGGGTGCGGTTAGCCCTTGTCCGGACCCGGCTGCGAGGGGTTTGGCGCCGACCCGATCGTCACGTCCCCCATGCGCAGGGCGGCCGCCGACCCGCCCTCGGCACGGATGTCCGCATTCCCGCCGACGGCCTGTCCATCCCCGGACGCCGACACCCCGCCGCCCGTGGTCCCGGCAGCCGCAGCGGCCTGCAGCTCCTGCACCAGGTTCGCCAGGGTCTCGGCGAAGTCCGCATCCCGCTCGGCGGCATCCTCCAAAGAATCTGTCAGCCGCCGCTGGGTGCGCTCCGAGAGCACTTCCCGGCCCTCACCGGCCTCCTCCGTAGCTCGTTGGAGCGCCGGATCCTGGCCGAGTTGGCGGCTGACCAAGTTGTGCAGCCGGTCCATCCCCACATCCAGCCCCCGGTCGACCTCGGCATCCGCCCGCCCCGCCACCCGCTGGGCCTTCCGGGCCAGCCAGGCGAACACATACCCCACCGCGATCTCCACCCCCGGAACCACAGCAACCCCCTTATCCAGCCGAAGACGACACCCCGAACATACCCACCCCAAGACACCACGCGCCCTCAACCGCGGCTCCTGGCCGACCCGTTACCAACACCTCTATCTCCAGCGAATCGAGCAGGACGTTTCCAAGAGCAGGACGTTTCGAGCGATGCGCTGGTCGCTCGTTCCCGTGCGAGTCGAGCCGCCACGGCCTGACGGTCGGCGCGCCCCTGCCTCCCCGTGCGGAGGCAGGGGCGGTGAGCCTCGGCTCCTGCGTGGGGGCGATCGAGCCGAGGTGTGGAGACCTGTACCCGCATGCGGCAGGGCTGTAGCTCCGCTGGCCGGGTGATGCTTTGGCCAGTCGTTCATGCGCATGCAGAACGAAAGTGCGGCGGGCGCGGACCGCAACCCCTCCCCAAGGCATAGTGTTTAGTTCGGGCATGCAGCCCGAATTCGGCATTAATCACCACGAAGAGAACAGCTGGACCATCGTGGAGATCCACGGCGAAGCGGACGTGTACACGGCGGGGCGGGTCCGCGCACACGTCGTAGACCGGATCAGGGAAGGCCGCCTGCGGATCATCATCGATCTGCTGAGCGTGCGCTTCATGGACTCCACCGGCCTGGGTGCGCTCGTCGCCATCCGTAGACGCCTCCACGACCGCGGCGGGGAGGTACGCCTGGTCCTCACCAACCGGCACCTCCGCCGGCGCTTCACCCTCACCGGCCTGCACGGCGTGTTCCCGATCTACGAATCGGTCGACGTGGCGAAGGCCGCGTCATGAGGCTCTTCGGCGCCGGGCGTCGGGCGCCGGCCCAGGCCTCGTACTCCAGCCGGAGATCATGCGACGTGGTCTTCGGCGGGAGGATTAGGCGCTGTGGCGTTCGGTGAGTGGACCAACACCGAGATCTTCGCGCATGAGATTGCGCATCTTGGCGGCTGCTTTGCCGCGTTCCTCCCAGCGCGCGTGATCCTCTGGACTGCTGACAGCTGTGCCGTCGATGTAACCGTCGCAGATGCGTCGCAGGCAGTGGAACACGCTGTTGGAGGCCTTGACGACGGGTTGGGGCGCGATGAGCCACATCCGTTCGGATGCGATGGCGATGCCTGATTCCCGGAAGGCTTCGCGCAACGCAAGCGCCCGCTCGTCGGAGGGGAGCTCTCGCTGGGCCAGGGCCCGCAGGGTTTCACCGAGGACCTTCACTGCGGTGGTGTACTGCGTGTAGATGTCGAGCCGCAGCCGAAGAGCCTCTTTGGCATCCTCGCGCTTCCACCGATTCCGATCCGCGATGAGCGTAGCGACGATGCCGATCGCGGCCCCGGCCAGGGTGGAGAGCAGTGGCAACCAGTCCATGCGGGCCAGCTTGCGCCATACCGTGGCGGCGGCACCAGGCGGGCTTCGAGGCCGGACCTGTGCGGCCGGGCTGGGACACTCGGTGACCCGGGCAACCGACTGGGAACGGAGAGCACAACCGGCCGTTTTTAAGAATCCCCATTACGGGAAGCGCCAACCCACGAGACTCGCCAACCCACACAACCGCGCCCAGGTCACCGGGCAGGCCGCGGCGGAGCATGGCCCCTGGTTGAGATAGCAGCGCCAAGAGGCGTACACGGCCTTCCTGACTCAGTTCGACCGCGCTGAGCTCGTCAGCGGCCTGAAAAGACGCCGGCAAGCACCAGGTGCGCTGGCGGGCGTCGCACAGCGCGGCGTGACGGAGCGTCGGACTTTCACTCCTCACGGGCACAGGGCCCACATCCAGCTCGGCGGTCCGATCGTGCTCGTGTGGGACACCCTGCGTATGCACCTGGTCGAACCGCTGCGCGAGTTCATCGCCGACCATGCGGACTGGCTCACTGTTTTCCAACTTCCAAGCTACTCACCGGACTTGAACCCGTAAGGGCATCTGGTCGCTGGTCAAGCGCGATATCGGCAACCTCGCCGCAGCCGACCTCGGCCAGATCACCCGCGCCGTCAAGCGCAGGCTCAAGCAGATCCAGTACCGCCCCGAGCTGGTCGATGGCTGTCTGGTCGGCGTCGAGTTGATCATGGACGGCTGACCAAGGGCGGAGTTCGCTGCTAGCTCATGCATCCCAGTCCTGGTAGTCCCCCATCGCCACGTCGTCGCAGAACGTCTCCCAGAATCCGTTGTCCGCGAGAGCTGCCTCGTCGATGCCGGAGATGAGATCCCGAAGCTCTTCCGCCACCGCCTCGTACCTGTCCTCGTCGCCGTCCGCATAGAACGGGAAGCTCGCGATCACCGCGGCCACGCATTGGTTGAAGGAGCCGAGATCGCTGTTCACGAGACGGGGAGCCCTCGCTGAATCGATCTTGGGAATCTGCACCACGTGACCAGTGGCAACGTCGACGGCGATGCGTCCGAACAGGCCACTCGTCGCGATGGCGACCAGCCCCCGCTCACCGATCCCCTCAAGGAACACCGCCTCACTCAGCGGCCGGTACTCGTATCCGATCAACCCGGCCGGAATGCCGGTCTCACCGAGATCGACAGCAATCTGGGCGGGCACCTCGGGCGGAGCCTCAATATGGATCAAGACGAACTCGGGCTTCGGCAACTGCGGCAGAGGTTGGCTCACGGGGAGATCTTCTATCCATGGAGTGCCCAGGCAACACCGTAGTTGTCCGCAGGACCTCGCAGGAGCGGCCCATGTTCCACGGCTCGACCCCCGCCCCCCTCATGTAGCTACAACGCCGTACCGTGGCCACCATGACTCCGCCCACGGACACCCAGACGCCGTTCCGTCAGGTACGCATCGGCGACGACTGGTACGACTTCGAGCACGCCGCCGGCGCCCAAGGCACCGACCGCTCCAAGGAAGTCCGCCGCCTCATCGACTGGTACCTCCGCCGGCCCGGCGCCACCCTCCCCGACCGACCGGCCGCCAAGGCATGGGAGCCGCAGGCCCGCAAGGCAGCCGAGGAACGCGCGCGAGCAGCTGGTGCCTCCGCGTCCGAGGGCGGCCAGACCAAACCGTCGAAGATCCGCATTCCCGACGACGACTGGACCGACTTCCAGCACGCCACCAAAGCCGCAGGCACCGACCGCTCCAAGACGATCTGCCGGCTGATCGCCTGGTACCTGCGCCGCCCCGGCATCGGCCTGCCCGAACGGCCCCCGCTGGACGCGTGGATAGGAGAGGCGCCCCAGCGGGTCGTCGTCGACGACCGCGACGCCCTCGACTTCGCCGCCAAAGCCGCCGGCCAGACCCGCGCCGAGGTCCTCAAGCACCTCACCGCCTGGTACCTGCGCCGGCCCGGCGCCGCCCTGCCCGAGCGGCCCCCGCTCGATGCATGGGAGGCAGACGCCACCGCCGCCGCCGAAGCGAAGCTGCACGCCTGACGCCTCAACGGCGGTTATCCGCGGGAGCGGCTACCGTAGCGACTGCTGCGCCCGTGTGCTCCCGCTGGCTCGCACGGGCAGGACCTTGGGAACAGCAGAACGCCCCGACCTCCGCATGAGGTCGGGGCGTTCTGGCGTCCGCGGGCTACTGGCCCGGGCGCGCGGTCGGCAGCTCGTCCTCGTCCCACTCGTCCAAGACCTCGTCCCGGTGCTTCGTGCCAGCGTGCCCGCGAGGCCAGGAGCATGTCGCCTCGCACCCCTCGGCGTCCGGCCAGAACACCGCCCGGGCCCCGCACTTCGGATACGGCTCCACGAGCAGCTCGACCAGGTCCCCGGCGAGGCTGCTGCTTCCGCCCCACTCGCCCTCGATCAGCTGGTCGGCGTGCTGCAGATCCGGCAGCAGCTCATCGAGGATCTTCCGCTTAGCCGCGACCTCGCGGAGCACCCGAGCCGGACCATCGCAGTCGCACACCGCGCCAGGCACGTCCGCCAGCATCTGCGACGCGGCCACGGCGGCGAGCAGTCCAGCGCCGAGGCGCGCGTGGAACTCGCATTCCAGGTCGTGCACCCGGCTGGCGCGTGCCGCGTCCTCGTCGTACCGGTCGCGTAGGTACTGCACGAAGTCCATGGCGGCTACTCCTCGGACGGCTTGTCGCCCGCGGCCCGTTCATCGGCAGGCGGCCGGTTCTGCCCTGATCCCTTGTAGCCGCGCAGCAGGTCTTGCACGGTTCCGGGCGTGACGCCCAGGCGCTTCGCGATCCCGCGGATCGATTCGCCCTCGTCCTGCATCTGGTGGGCCAAGTCGGCTCGCTCCGCGGCCCATTTGGCCGCCCGCTTTCTGGTCGCCGCTGTGATCTGCGCCTGAGCACGCGACCGCGCCTCCGGGTCGGCGATGCGCTCCACGTCGTCAAGGGCGTCGAACACTCGCTGCACCTCCTCGTCGTCTGCCACGCCCGCACCTTCCTCAACTCAGGCGGGCCTAACTCCGGAGCGCGTATGGTGACCACACGCCAACTCGTGTAAGGTCACCATACATGCCCGGGTGTTCACCCGCGGTACCACGCAAGAAGCCCCCGGTCCGGAGTCGCCACTCCATATGGGCCGGGGGCACCCACCTACAACACCACGAAGAGGCAGGCATGCCCGAGAGTACCGATCGCCCCCCTGAGCAGCCCAGTCCCGCGCCCCTCGCGCCGCAGCAGAACAAGGTCCTCGCCGAGCCGGCGACCGTCGAGGCGTGCCAGCGGGACTACGCCGCCGGCGGTGACGTCCGCTCCCGCCTCGACCGCCAGATCCGAGGCGGTCGCTGATGGGCTTCCTCGACCGCCTGTTCGGCAACGACCACGAGCGCGCCGAAACCCGGTACGCCGGCCACGAGTCCGCGAGTGACCGCGCCTCCCGTCAGCGACGGGAGAACCACCGGCGCAAGGGCATCCAGCGCGCCGCCCGCCAGGGCGAGCAGTGGGAGGACCGCGACCGCCGCCGCTTCAGCTGACCCCCTAGGTGACTGGTGTTAAGCGGGTCTTCCTGAGCGTGTCGGTTCGCTGTGGAGGGCGCCAGGATCATGTCGGTGGCTGGTGATTGGGCGGCTC
>NZ_JBSFJX010000262.1:0-9863 GCF_053598275.1 Streptomyces sp. NPDC001156
GCGCCGCCTCGAGGTGGTGTCGGGTGTGGAGCAGGCGTTTACCGCCCCGCACGACCCGCACCCGCCCCACCTCGTGATCGGCCCGCTCCCGCTCCAGCCGATCCTTGAGCAGATGCAGCCGCCGGGACTTGTGGAACCACTCCTGCCGGGTGCGGTATCCGCCCGGCGCCCGCTTCGCGCCCTTCTCACCCACCGGCAGCGACAGGCGGTGGGCGATCGTCTTGATACCGGCCTCAAGGCTGCGGATGTGCGCGAGTTGGGCGCGCCGGGACAGCGCCCACTGATCGTGGGTGGCCTTCGTGATCGAACCGGCCCACCGCGAGGACGACGTGTCGGTCAGGGCCCGCTTGCGCTGCGCCCACGTATCCGCGGAGTGCTCCAGGCCCTCAGCGCACCGGCGTTTGAGATCCTTCGAGGCCAGCGACCCCAGATGCGCACCGACCACACGTAACACCTGCTCGTCGTCCGGCGTGAGGCCCTTGATGCGGGTGCGGATCGCCACGCCGGACGGGCCGACGGCCACGAAGGGGGCAGCGATCGCACGCAGCGACTCACCACGCATCGATCTGCCCCCTCCCCCACACGTGATCAGCAACAGGAAGAACGGTACCGGCCGACACTGACAATGCCCGCCAAGCGGTCGTGCGCGCTGCAACACCACGAACAAGTACATGCTCGTGCACACTCACACACACTCCTGCACATCCGAAACCGAACAGATCCCAACCCCCATGGTTCGGCATGTCGTGAGTACGACGCCGCGACCGCCCGCTCGGCGGTCCCGAGCGCGCCCGGCGGCCGCGATGGGACGTCGTTCGCAGGGCTCACGGACCCTGATACGCGCCCGGGGCAGCCCTCTCGCAGCGACGGGCGGTCAACGGCCGAGATAGAAGCGAATGGTGGTGCCCGGGTCACCGGAGTGGATCCGGACTAGGTCCGCGAGGTGGTTCACCAGCAGCAGTCCTCGCCCACCGGGCTCGGTGGGCGGCTGGGGGCGTCGCCCGGCCAGGGGGTCGATCAGCCGTCCGGCGTCGTGCACCTCGCAGACGATCTGTTCGCCCTCCGCCCAGATCCGCAGCGTTCCGCCACCGGCACCGTGGAGGACGCTGTTGGTGGTCAACTCGGCCACCGCCAGCGCCAGGTCGTTCAGGCGCGAGTCGGCGAGCCCTATCTCCCGGGCGTACCGCACGGCGAATTCGCGCACCCCGGAGAGCTGACCGCTGCTGCCGAAGACGAACACACCGGCTCCCGGCGGCACGGGCAGCGCCTGGTTGTAACGGTCGACAACGGCCTCGGGGCTGTAGGCGGCAGACGCCGTCTCACTGTTCTCGTCGATCACCAGCGGGTGGGTGGCCCTTGCGTCGTCGAGGACCCGCCGGTCGAGCCCCTCGGCGTCGTACGGGCACAGGATCGTGATGTCGCGCCCGTCGAAGGCCGCGTTGATCAGGGCCTCGTGCTGCACACACGCGGGGTACTCGAGGCTGCTGCGGCCCGGCCAGATCGGCTCACCGATGATGCGTACCCGGCCCTCGCCATGGGCGTCGGCGAACTTGCGCAGCACCCCCGGGATGATCCACCCGGGATTGCGGCCCGCCCGGGTCATGTCCACGAAGCGCACCTCGGCGGCACGCCCGCCCAAACGGTCCTCCAGGAGTTCCAGACGATCCGGCGGGGCCGCGACGGCCACCGGCTCGGCTGCCTCCAGACCTTCCAGAACGAAAGGAACGGTAACGGCCAGGAACTGCTTCTCGCCGCGGTAGAACAGCGCCGGATGCACGAACGTCCCGCGCGCGGTGACAAGTTCGGTCATGGTGCCACCTCGATACCGCCCAGCTCCGGCCAGAAGACCGACAGCACGCGCGCCACTTGCGGCGGCGGCCCGTACAGCATGAGCCGCTGCCCCTCGGCCAGTGACTGGACGAGCACCGCAAGGTCCGTAACTCCCGCCACGTCGATGAACGTCACCTCGGACAGCTCCACATGGAGGAGTGCCTCATCGCGCTGCGCCAGCCGGCCGAGCGAATCCCGCCAAGCCGTGCGGGTGTCGAGGCCGACTTCGCCGATCACCCGTACGCCGGGACGTTCCGGCAGCGGATGCACCTCCAGTCGCGGCGCGTCGAACGACTGCGCGGCGCGGAGGCTCCCCGACTCGAGTGAGACGTCCACCCTGTACACCTCGGTCTTCCCGTCGCCGGCCGTCCGGCCCGGACTCTCAGGACTCATGACGCGCAACGCCCGCCGTCCTGGTTCCCGGCCGCTCTTCTCCTGCCCCGACATACGCGGCTGATGGGCACCTTAGCCCTGTTCATCCCCACGCCGTGCTGACGAGCCGGGCCACGGCGACGACCGCCCTCATGGCCTACGCATGCCCGCGCTGGGACGCGGACCGCGCAGCCGAGCCAGTCCGGAAACTTCCCGGCCGGCGCAGGGAATGAACCGGCCCGCGGCGGGTACACGCACCGCCGCGAGGGCAGGTGCGGGGCGGCGTGTCCCTGGGGAGGTCACACGCCGCCCCCATCGTGGTGCTCCACACGTGGGCGGACCGAACGCCCCTGACCGGTCGGCTCGCGCCAAGCCGGGACAGCTGACGTGCGAGCGTGCTATGACAGCTGTCATGACGGGTCTGCTGCGGGGTGACGGACATGGGCGCGCGGCGAGCGATGTCTCCGCCCGGTCGATGTGGGAGCTCGCCGAACCCGTGCACGACCTCGTCTACTTCACACCGGAGGCGCGGCAGGAGGCCGACCGGGCGGGAATGCGCGGCTTCTGGATGGGGTATGTCGCGATGCGCGCCGCCCCGCTGGGAGTGGTACCCGCGGCTGTGGTCGTCAGCAGTTTCTATGTGTTCCACCCCGACCGGGTGACGCGGGCGCTGCCGGCCGCCAGGCGCTACGCGACTCCGTCGGACATGCTCGCCGCCAGAGAGCGTGCGGTGGATCTGAGCATGCGTCGGCTGTTCGGGGAGGACGTCGTGCGTAGCGCGCGGATGGCGGAAGCGGCGGATCGGGCCTGGGACGCGGCCGCGGCGGCCGACACCGCGGGACGGGTGCTCGGCGGGGCCAACCAGGCTCTCAACCGCCCGGAACTGCCGCATGTGCGGCTCTGGCAGGCGGCGACCACACTGCGCGAACACCGGGGTGACGGACATGTGGCCGTGCTGGTGAGCCGTCGCGTCGGCCCGGTCGAGGCGATGGTGCTCAAGGCCGCCTCGGGAGAGTCGGACGGCGCGATGCTGCGCGAAGGCCGGAAGTGGGACGCGGCGACCTGGCAAGGCGCCGAAGCGGACCTGCGGGCGCGCGGATGGATCGACGACGTCGGTCGGCTGACCGTTCCTAGTCAGTGAGCTGGAGTGGGTCTTGTACCCAATCCTGGTCAACTGGCGCATCCCGAACGGTGGTGGATGCACTGGTCTCCCGCGTTCGCGCCGCGTCCGGCGACACGGATCGTGTCCGTGGTCCGGGGATGCGGGGGCGGGTTCCCTCACGCCCTGGGGTGCCGTGTCCGGCCTGGGCGGTCCGATGCCCCACACGATCGCTCTGGTCGTGTGGGGGCGGTGCCGTCCGTCGCCGGATGCGGTGTCCGAGGGCGCGCCTGCCGATCGCGATGCTCGCGGCATCGTGACGGCTGGTTTTCCTGGTCGTGTGGGTGAGGGGCCCCAGCCAGTGCTGGGCGCCCCACCTGCTGGTGTAGGCGGGGTCGATGGCGATGATGGTGATGCCGAGTTCGGCCGCCATGCTGACGAGCCGGGCCCGCAGCTTGGATACCGGCATGCCGGAGATCAACCGCCGAAACCGCTTCCGGCGGCCGTGCTTCTCCCGGGTCTTGTCCGCGCTGAAGTCGAGGTCTTCGATCGCGATCGACACCCCGTGGCGTTTCGCCCAGTGCAGGAGCCGGATCAGCGCATGCCGTACCTGGGCATCCCGGTGGTCCGCGGTGCCGGACAGGTCGTAGAAGAACCGGCGCGGCCCGCCGACCGGATTGCCGTGGGCGTCCAGCCGCCAGGCGGCCAGATGGTCGGCGTTGGTGTCGACACCGATCACACCGCCGGTGCGGGCGTCGGACAAGGGGACGGTGGTGACCGGCGGGATCGTCCACGAGGCGGTCAGGTACCAGCGGGAGCGGTCTGTGTCGTAGTGGATGCGGTAGGCCACGGCCCGGTTCGTCGAGACGCGGTCGGCCCACTCGTCGCTTCGGTGGTGGAAGACCGCGGTTGCGGCCAGGACGTACCGGCCGTGCGGGGCGTTCGCCAGGTGCGCAAGCGGGACGGGGAGCTTGAGGGAGACTTCGCCGTCCGGGGTGACGCGGATCGTCTCGTTCCCCAACCGCTTGCCGGACTCGCCGTCCGCCTGCAGGAACCAGCGCTCCGCTTCCCAACGACGCCGCCATGCGTGCCCGGTGAGCTGCGCCGCCTCGAGGTGGTGTCGGGTGTGGAGCAGGCGTTTGCCGCCCCGCACCACCCGCACCCGCCCCACCTCGTGATCGGCCCGCTCCCGCTCCAGCCGATCCTTGAGCAGATGCAGTCGCCGGGTCTTGTGGAACCACTCCTGCCGGGTGCGGTATCCGCCCGGCGCCCGCTTCGAGCCCTTCTCGCCCACCGGCAGCGACAGGCGGTGCGCGATCGTCTTGATACCGGCCTCAAGGCTGCGGATGTGCGCGAGCTGGGCACGCCGGGACAGCGCCCACTGATCGTGGGTGGCCTTGGTGATCGAACCAGCCCACCGCGACGAAGACTCCTGCGTCAGGGCCCGCTTGCGCCCCGCCCACGTATCCGCGGAGTGCTCCGGGCCCTCAGCGCACCGGCGTTTGAGATCCTTCGAGGCCAGCGACCCCAGATGCGCGCCGACCAGACGTAACACCTGCTCGTCGTCCGGCGTGAGGGCCTTGAGGCGGGTGCGGATCGCCACACCGGACGGACCGACGGCCACGAAGGGGGCAGCGATCGTGCGCAGCGACTCACCACGCATCGATGCACCCCCCTCCCCAACGCTTGATCGACAACAGGAAGAACGCTACCGGCGGGCACTGACATTCAGAGCCCGCCAAGCGTCGTGCGCGCGCTGCAACACCGCAAACCGGTACATGCTCGTGCACACTCACGCACACTCCTGCACATCCGAAACCGAACAGCTCCCAACCCCTCGGGGAGCGGCCGAGCGCGATGCGATCGAAGCGGAGACCGATGCCGCTGCCGAAGGTCCATGGCGGGCCGTGGGACGCGATGCCACCGTGCGACTGGCCGAGTTGCTCACCCCGTTGGCCCGGAAGGTGCTGGCATCCGGAGTGATTCCGTCCGGCAATCCGGTGGGACTGACCTGGGCGCCGCGGTGTGACTCCGGCGGCGCCGGGTCACGATGACGCCAGGTGCGGGGGCGGCCCTTGCGGCACTCCGCCCGGATCGTGCCGCCTCCGGCACACGGCCACGGCCACACGCCTCATCCGCGCCGTTCGCGGCCCGCGAGGACGGAACCGCGGCATCGGCTCAGGCGGAGGCCGGAGTCGGATCCCTCCTCGCGCGCAGCAGCGGGTTGTTGCGCAGACGCCCGAAGGTGACGAACAGGGCCAGGGCCTGAAGCACGGCGCACCCACCCAGGACGTCGGTCAGGCACGACGGCGGGCTGAGGGCGATGACGATCCCTGCCAGGGGGAAGGGCAGCAGCAGGAGCAGGATCGTCAAGGACAGCGTGGTGCCGAACGCCGCGGGCGGAATGATCAGCGAACGCAGGGTGCGCAGGACGACGGTGAGCCCTCCGTCACCGGCCATGAACAGCGCCACGAGGGCCGTGTAGCCGAGATAGGAGGGCGCCTGGGGGAGAGCGAGACAGGCGGTGGCCGCGACGGTGGAGCTGATGACACCGACTCCCCACAGACCGAGCCGGTCGAGAGCGAAACGGCAGCAGGCGACCGCGAGGAGCGTGGAAGCGGCGGCAGCCGACCAGAGGGTGCCGACGGCGGCGGGGGAGCGGCCGAAACCGTGCACCACGATGATGGGGCTCGCCGACTGCAGCAGTCCGAGCGCCAGGTTGGAGCAGGCCAGCCCGGCTACAAGCAGGCGCAGGGCCGGCAGTGAGCGCAGCGTCTTCCAGCCTTCCCGCATGCCGCCGCCCGGGCGCCCCTCGTCCCCGCTCGCGCCGCGCAGTGGTGTGGGCGGGGTCTGCAGGGCCAGTCCGGCCGACAGGAAGGACAGCACACTCAGGCACGCGAGCATCCGGGTCGGCCCGGACAGGAGCAGGAAACCGCCGAGTGCCGGTCCGACGAGAGTGGCCGTCTGGTCGATGCCGATGAGCACCGACTGCACCTTGTGGGGCTGCCCTTCGGTCCGCCGGCTGACGATGGCGCCGACGGCCTCGTTCGCGACGAAGCTGAACTGGGTGAGCGTTCCCGTCACGGCTGCCAGCGCCATGACGGTGATGGTCTCGGTCGTGCCCTGAGGAAGCGCGACCAGTGCCACCGCCGCCGCAGCCACCAGCAAGGCCCGTGCCAACGAGGCGAGAAAGCACACGATCGCCGCGCCGCAGCGGTCCACGAGGGCTCCGGCCAGGCTGAACGCGGCCACCCGGGGTATCCACTCCAACGCGAAGGCCAGGCCTGTCAGGGACGAGGATCCCGTGGTCGCCAGCACCAGCAGCGGCATGGCGTAGGTCGACATGGAGAAGGCGAGCGCGTCGCAGGTGCGCGGTGCGTAGACACGCCGGAAGAGGCTGCCGGCGGGAACGGCGGCATGCCGACCGGCCGGTTTGCTCTCGGGCAGGGAGATGGTCACGGAGCGGACTTTCGGAGAGCGGGTCGCGGATGGACGGAGAGTCGGACGGCTCCTCACCGCTCACGCCGCAGGGCATTTCGAGAGGATGCGAAGAGGGAAGGCCGGTGCGTCCACCGGCCGGTGACGCTCAGTCCGCTGCCGGACCGAATCCGCGAGTCGCCTCGGCGAGAGGCACGGTACGGGAGTGGCGGCCGCATGGGGACATATGGGTCATGATCATGACATGGGATGCGGCCACGTGAACTCCACTCGGGTTGGGGAGCCGAAGACGGGAACGGGCGTGCCGACGCGCCTGGTTGAGGCGTGATCTACGACGCGGTAACAACATAGCGGAAGGGCTTCCTGCTGCGGACCCCGGTGTCGGGTCCGGTTCGGCCGCTCGGGGAGACGTCCCTTCCGGCCGGGCGGCGGTGTCTGGGCGGCAGGGGGGTCTCGCCCGGGGCCCGGACCTTGACCAGGAGCGCGTCGTGGATCACGGTGGGCCGGGCAGTCGGTGGCACGAACCTGCGCAGCGCCGTTCGCCCGGTGCCGGTCGATGACAACAGCCGTTCGATCGGCCGGTGTTGCCGCCGAAGTACAAGTCGAGGAGCAGGAGGGGCCCAGATGAGTGAGTTCCGCAAGGCCGTCGAGTCCGGTGACCACAACGCGATCGAGGGGATGCTGTCCGAATCCGTCGTGTTCACGAGTCCGGTCGCGTACAAGCCGTACCCGGGCAGGCCGATGACGGCGGCGATCCTCCGCGGTGTCATTCGGGTCTTCGAGGACTTCCACTACGTGCGCGAGATCGTGAGTGCGGACGGCCGCGACCAGGCGCTGGTGTTCCGGGCGAAGATCGACGGTCTGGAGGTCAACGGCTGCGACTTCCTGCACTTCGACGCGGACGGCAAGATCGACGATTTCCAGGTCATGGTCCGCCCGCTCACCGCCGCCAAGGCGCTCGCTGAGGCGATGGGCGCGCAGTTCGAGCAGATCGCCCGCGAGGCGACGGGGGCCTGATCCCGCAAAGACCTCAGTAGCCCGATGCGGACGCGGGCGGCAGCCGAGTCGAGCCCTCCGGCGCCCCCGCGGGTCCGATGCCCCCACGACCCGGCGCCGGTACGAGGTGCGTAGGGCGTGCGTACGGCCGAAGGTGGCACTTATGGCGACTCTTCGTGAGGCGAATGGGGCAGTTGTGGCGGCCGGGGAGGAGCGCGCGGTTACATGACCCGGGGCGCCGCCTGGACCCGCTTCCCGACGCCGTCCCGCGCTTCGGCGAAGAGCCGACGACCGGTCCCGGATCAGGTTGCGAGGGAGACATGAGCGAAGCACGCGGAACATCGGAGGAGACCACCTACGACGTGGTGGTGCTGGGCGCCGGTCCCGTAGGCCAGAACGTCACCGCCCGCGCTATTGCCGCAGGCCTGACCGTAGCCGTCGTGGAGCGTGAGCTCGTCGGCGGCGAGTGCTCCTACTGGGCCTGCGTGCCGAGCAAGGCGCTGCTCAGGCCCGTCATCGCGGTCGCCGACGTCCGCCGCGTGGACGGTGCCCGGCAGGCCGTCGACGGCCGGATCGACGCGCAGGGAGTTTTCGCCCGCCGCAACCGCTACGTCACCGACTGGGACGACACGGGTCAGGCGGAGGCGGTCAAGTCCATGGGTGCCGACCTCTTCCGCGGCCAGGGCCGGCTCGACGGTCCCCGCCGTGTCACGGTCACCAGGGACGACGGCGCACGCCACACCCTCATGGCCCGGCACGCGGTCGCCGTCGCCACCGGCAGCCGGCCGGTCCTGCCGGACATCCCGGGTATGGACGAGGCCCGGCCGTGGACGAACCGGCAGGGGACCGACTCCAGTACGGTGCCCGGGCGGCTTGTGATCGTCGGTGGCGGCGGGGTCGGTGTGGAGATGGCCACTCTCTGGCAGGGTCTGGGCTCCCAGGTCACTCTCGTGGCCCGACGCCGTCTCCTGCCCCGTATGGAACCCTTCGCGGGGGAGCTGGTGGCTCGCGGTCTCGGCGAGGCGGGTGTGGAGGTGCGCATCGGCGCCCAGCCCACCGCGCTGCGTCGTCCGGACCCCCAGGGTCCCGTCACCCTCACCTTGGACGACGGCAGTGAGGTGGAGGCGGACGAGATCATGTTTGCCACCGGCCGTGCCCCCGCCACCGACGACATCGGCCTCGACACGGTCGGCCTCACCCCCGGCTCCTGGCTCGACGTGGACACCACCTGCCTGGTCCGCGGAGTCGACGGCGCATGGTTGTACGCGCTGGGTGACGTCAACCACCGTGCCCTGCTCACCCACCAGGGCAAGTACCAGGGCAGGACCGCCGGGGACGCGATCGGGGTCCGAGCCGCAGGCCGCCCGCTGGACGACGGCCCCTGGGGCGACCACGCCACCACCGCCGACCAGCACGCCGTGCCTCAGGTCTTCTTCACCGATCCCGAGGCGGCCGCGGTGGGCCTGAGCGCCGAGCAGGCGGCCGCGGCCGGTCATCGCATCCAGACCGTGGACCTCGACTTCAACGCGGCCCAGGGTGCCAACTTGTATGCCGACGGTTACCGGGGCCACGCCCGGATGGTGGTCGACCTCGACCGTGGCGTCCTGCTCGGGGTCACCTTCGTCGGCCCGGGGGTCAGTGAGCTGCTGCACTCGGCCACCGTCGCGGTGGCGGGCGAGGTTCCGCTCAAGCGTCTGAGGCACGCGATCGCCTGTTTCCCGACGGTCAGCGAGATCTGGCTCTTCCTCCTGGCCGCCTACGAGCGCGAACACGACTGAGCCGCACCCCGCACCCGGCCCAGGGCCCGCACCCGCGCCTTGCCGGGCCCGGCAGGGAGCAGCCCGCCGGGCCCGGGGGGCGCCCGGCGGCGTCGCTGCTTTTCCTCAGGCGGGCCGCGTCTTCGTCACGAAACCCACCGGTTCTCGGGGATCCGGGCCGGGACGTGGGCCCCCTCGCGCTGCAGCACGATCAGGGCCATGTCGTCGGCGAGCGGTCCGCCCGTGTGCGCCCGCAGGTCCGCGCCGATCCTGCGCACGAGCGCATCCGGACGCCGATCGGCCCAAGCCGTCACCCGCTCGAGGAGGGGGTAGAAGCTGCCCAGGCGGTCCCGGGCCTCGGTGACTCCGTC
>NZ_JBSFJX010000263.1:0-9842 GCF_053598275.1 Streptomyces sp. NPDC001156
ACGTCGTCCAGGAGGGCGTGGCCAAGACCGTCGTCTCCTTCGCCGCCCTGGACTGCATCCCCTGCCCCGTCAAGGAGCAGTGCACCAGCTCACGACAGGGCCGCCGGCTCAGCCTCTACCCCCGTGAGCTCACCGAGGCCATCCGCGCCGCCCGCGCCCAGCAGCGGGACGGCACCTGGCAACGCGACTACGCCCTGCGGGCCGGGGTCGAGGGAACCGTCCGGCAAGCCACCCACACCACCGGCCTACGCCGAGCCCGCTACCGCGGCCTAGGGAAGACTCACCTCGACCACACCACCAGCGCCGCCGCCCTGAACCTCATCCGACTCCACGCCTGGTGGAACGGCAGACCCCTCGACCGCGCCAACCACAGCCATCTCGTTAGGCTACAACTCAGCCTTGCAGCATGAGAGTTGGAGTTAACCACCAAGATCGGGCAGGGCCGAGCTGGAGAAAATCTGCTACCTCCGCACCGTGCGCCTGTTTCTGGCGGTCGGTGCCGACCCCAACACCCGCAGCCCCGGCGACAGGACCCCGCTGACTGGGCTGCCAGCAGCGACGACGCCCACGCCCTCCAGGACCTCGTCGAGGGCTTCAACCGGGTGCCTGATCGGGTCGAAGTCGTTCAGGCTGACCACCTGAAGCCGTAAGCCCCGCCTACCGCACGGCTACCGATAGTCGCTCACGAGCGCGACAAGCGCGTCCAGTATGCGCAAAGTCTCGGCCTCCGGCTGAGTCGGCAGCGAAAGCGCCACGCGGTAGACCCCCGCCTCCGCATACGCGGAGATGAGTTCGGGCCTGGGTGACACGGACGCCACCATCACCGGCACATCCCCGGCGACCTCCGCCAACCGGTTCAACTGGGACCGGACCCGGGCCGGGTGGCCCACCGAGTGCGGCATCCAACCATCGCCGTGCGCCGCCACCCTGGCCAACGCTGCCTCCCCATCACCACCAATATAAATGGGCGGATGCGGATGTTGTACCGGCTTGGGCCAAGAGAAAATGGGGTCGAAGTCAATGTACTCGCCGTGGAACTCGGCCTCGTCCTTGGTCCAGATCTCCTTGATCGCGGCCAGCTGTTCGTTCAGCAGCCTTCCCCGCGTGCGTGGATCGGTGCCGTGATTGCGCATCTCCTCACGACTCCAGCCCGCACCCACCCCGAAGATCACCCGCCCGCCAGACACCAGGTCCAGGCTGGCGACCTCCTTCGCGGTATGAATCACATCCCGCTGGACCAGCAGAGCTACTCCGGTTCCCAGCAACAGGTCGTCGGTCACGGACCCGGCCGCTGTCAACGCAACGAACGGGTCGAGCGTGCGGTAATACACCCCAGGCAACCCACCACCCGCAGGAAACGGCGTCTCTCGCCTCACTGCAACATGGCTGTGCTCGTGCAGGAAAAGCGAATCGAAACCGCGCTCCTCCAACGCCCTACCCAGCGCGGCAGGCCGAATGCCCTCGTCCGTCAAGAACGTCGTGACACCGATCTTCATACCACAAGTGAACCACGCCCCTCGCGCCTGTCCCCTGCCACCGTGACGGGACCGCGGAGTCGCCACGAGGAAGGTGAGACTCCCCGCTCTGCGGGACGTACCGATCAGCCGGCCAGGGCGGGATCGCTGGTATCAGGCTCACTGCTTCGGTCGCCACTTGGCTGGAGTAGTGCTTCTCCCCGAACGCGATGGGGCTGAACCGCTCCGGGATTCCCCTGTCTCGCTCGGCACCGTCACCAACACCGCCACGCACTCGTGGACCCTCAGCGAAGACACCGGTACAACAGCGGCCGACTGCGCCGCCGGCTCGGCCTCCGACCGCGCCTCGCCCGGCCCGACCGCCCATGCTCGCAACCCTCGCCCAACACCTGCCGCCCCGCCTGCGCAGGCACCGCTTGCGGGGGTCGTACCGACTATCCGGATCCGCCGGTTGTGATGGCCTGCTCCACGAGCACGGCATGCGGCCTGACCTCGACAGATGAGGTATCCGACAAGGGCAACGCCATACGTGAATCGGGCGACGGTTCCACTGGGTGAGGTTTCTGGCACCTACACCCTCTTGTCATACCCGAACGAACGTGCCTAGGTTGTGGCCCACACAAGGTGTGATCACACCTGTTGTGATCACACTGGTGCGGACACTCAAGGGGTGGAAGTCGTGAACACACAAAGGATCAACGTGGCCACGGTCAACGACGAGGTGTATGACCGTCTGCGGCAGTCGATCACCTCTGGCAGTCTCCCACCCGGCGTAAAGATCTCGATTCGTTCGGTTGCGAATACCTTCGGTGTGAGCACGATGCCCGTTCGCGAGGCCCTGCGCATGCTGCAAGCCGAGGGTTTCGTGTACTTCGAACGGCGCAGCATTACTGTGGCACACCTGTCCGAGGTGCAGTTGGCGCAACTTTTTCAAATCCGACTCCGACTCGAGCAACTCGCTTCGGAGTGGGCCATCGGTCGTGTGGGGGTCGACGACATCATCGATCTTGAAGGCATCCTGCACAAGATGGATCGGGATGACATAGGAATCGAGGAATGGCGCTCCCTCAATCGGGATTTCCATTGCCGATTCTATGAGCTGTCCCGAAGTCCACACCTGCTGGATTTGATCACGAACATCTGGGGCAAGCTCGAGCCTTACATGACGATCTACGCGTCGACCGTAGTAGATTTCCGTGAGGCTCATGCCCAGCACCTCAAGATCCTGGAAACGATTCGGTCGGGCGATCTCCCCCGACTTCTGGCTGAGATCGAGAATCATCTCACCTACACTGCGCAAACCGTGTCACAGGCTCTCGAGCGAGAGTAATCCACAAGGGAGAGGCTGTGATTCCCCTGCCCTGAAAGCGACTTCACATGCCCAAAGCTGATGCTGAATTCCTTGACGGTGAATACGAAAACCAACCCGTTCCGCCGGACAAACGCCGATCACTTATGGCGGTCACGAGCGTTTGGGCGGGCTTCCCCATGATCATCACTGGTGCAGTCACCGGCGCGACTCTCGTGCACGGACTAGGGTTCAAGCGTGGCCTGCTGGCAATGGCCATTGGCAACGCGCTGCTGCTGATCTACGTCGGAACTCTGAGCGCGCTGGCGGCGAAAAAGGGAGTCAGCTTCTCTTTTCAGGCGTCTCAGACCTTTGGCCGGTCCGGCTACATCGTGTGCTCGGCGTTGCTGTCCACCCTGGTGCTTGGTTGGTTCGCCGTACAGACCGGCCTGATCGGTGCGAGTATTTCGCAATCTTTCGGAGTCGATTCCACTTTCATTGTCATACTCGCCGGCGTGCTTTTCACCGTGAGCACGTTGGTCGGTATCAGGGCGCTCTCGGTCATTGGGGCAATATCCGTTCCACTGTTCCTCGCTCTCGGGATATTCGCAGCTGTGGATTCTTCGAGTAATGGCGCACCGGTCTGGAACTATTCTGGTGATGGTTCCCATTCGGTGGCGCTCGGAGTCGGCGTTACGCTCGTCTTCGCACTGTTCGCCGACTCCGGCACGATGACCGGGGACTTCACACGCTGGGCGAAGAATACTCGGCACGCCTGGATCGCCACGGCTTCAGCATTCCCTGTTGCCAATCTCATTGCCATGGTCATCGGTGGAGTGGTCGCGGCGGCCAGCAAGAGCGCCACGGGCGACGTGTTCGGGATCATCGTGAACCGTGGTGGAGTCTTCGCGGTGATCGCAGTAATATTTCTGTTCATTAATCTGGGCTCTGTGTGCATTCATTGCCTGTACAACTCGGCAATGGGATGGTCAACGATCCTGAAGAGGAAGATGAGAGTGCTGACAATCTTCCTGGGAATGATCGGTGTGATCATCGCGGCCCTGGGGATCTGGAACTATTTCATCGACTGGCTGAATCTACTAGGAGTGATCGTGCCGCCGATCGGCGTGATCATCGTGGTTGATCAGACATTGGTCCGCCGGGGTGGGCGGGACGCGATTCCTCGTGTGCGCTGGCAGCCTTTCACTGCGTGGGCCGTCGGATCCGGCCTCGCTCTTGTCGCGAATTACTGGGCGCCAGGCGCATCCACGGTACTGGTGGGTCTGATCAGCGCGGGCATCACGTACTACCTACTTCATTTGTTCCCCGCCTCGAAGACGGAACCGGAGCAGGTTCTCGTCTCGGCCAGCACGAAATGACAGGATATTCAATGAATACCTTCGAAGAACTCACTATCGACGGGTTCCACACGGCGCTGAGGAATCGGCAGATAACCTGTGTCGATGTCGCCGAATGGTATCTGGCAAGAATCGCGTCGCACAACAATTCCGGTGCTCAGCTCCAGGCTATTGTGACGGTCAATCCGCATGCCTGCGATGAGGCCGCCGCGGCCGATGCGTACTTCGCGGCGACCGGGAGGCTTTCAGGTCCTCTGCATGGAGTTCCCGTACTCGTGAAAGATCAGGCCGAGACTGCGGGCGTGCGGACGACTTTCGGTTCGCAACTTTTCGAGGACTACATTCCAGAAGTCGACGCAACTCTCGTCACGAAGCTGAGGGAAGCCGGCGCTGTCATCCTCGCGAAGACTTCGATGTGCGATTTCGCGGCAGGCTGGTTCTCCTCATCCTCGATGACCGACCACACCAAGAACCCTTACAGCTTGGCCCGTGAATCGGGCGGTTCCAGTTCGGGTACGGGCGCAGGCGTGGCAGCAAACTTCGGACTTGTTGGAATCGGCGAGGACACCGGCGGATCCATTCGGATTCCCGCCTCGTTCAACAATCTGTTCGGCCTGCGTGTCACGACCGGCCTTGTCAGTCGCGCAGGTTTCTCTCCGCTGGTGCACTTCCAGGACACTCCGGGACCGATCGGGCGCACGGTCGCGGACGTCGCACGATTGCTCGACAGTATCGTGGGATTTGATCCCAAGGATCCGCAAACGGCTGTGTCCTGGCCAACGAGCGGGGGTTACACTGACGCGCTGGCCCGGGAAATCCCGCTGAACGCATGGCGGATCGGTGTGCTGGAAACAGGATTCGGTAGCGACGGGAATCCGGATGCCGCGCCAGTCACCCGTGTCATCCGATCGGCGATCGCGCATCTCGAAGAGCTCGGCGTACCCACCGTTCCTGGACTCAAGATTGATGATCTCTCTGATTGGATCACCAATACCTCTGTCTACACAAGACAGTCCAAATCGGACATCAATCATTTCCTCGCACAGCGGTCCCAGGTTCCGGTGAAGAGTTTCCGTGACATCTATGAAAGCGGTGTGTTCCACCCGCTCAACGATCTCTTCCATGGGATCGCCGGCGGTCCCGAAGATGTCGAGGGCGATGCGGAATCAGCGCTTCTTCGGCTCAACCAGGAGCGCTTCCGTCGGCTGGTACTTGGTATCTTCGCTGCCCACCGGCTCGATTTCCTGGTCTACCCCACGGTGCAGGTGATCCCTCCGACTCGCGAAGAGCTTGCGTCCGAAAAGTACAGCGCGCTGGCGTTTCCCACCAACACGGTCATCGGTTCTCAAGCCGGATTGCCGGCACTCACCGTTCCGGCGGGATTCACCCCGGACGGACTTCCCATTGGCATGGAGATTCTCGGCACTCCGCTGGCGGAGGCCAAAATCTTGCAGTTCGCACATGCCTGGGAGAAGTCCATGCAACCGCGAAAGACGCCGGTCCTGTGAGCACACGAACGGTCGACCTCAATGCGGATCTGGGCGAGAGCTATGGCGCCTATCGCTACGGTGCGGATGAAGCGATGATGAAGCTCATCACATCTGCAAACATCGCATGTGGCTTCCATGCGGGCGACCCGCTCGTGATGCAAGAATCAGTCCGTATGGCATACGAGCATGGCGTCCGGATCGGTGGCCACGTCGGCCTGCCTGACCGGCTCGGCTTCGGCCGACGAGAGATTGCCATCTCCGCATCTGACGCCTACGCCTACACCATGTACCAACTCGGCGCACTCGACGCGTTTCTCAGGTCCGACCGAATTCCCATGTCACACGTCAAGCCGCACGGTGCGCTGTACATGATGGCTGCCAGAGATACGGAAATCGCCGAGGCCGTAGCACGATCCGTCGCCGACTTCGATGACGCCCTGGCGATCTATGCCCTTCCGGATTCGGCCCTCACGATGGCCGGAAAGGCCCTCGGCCTGCGAGTCGTCGGTGAATTCTTCGCCGACCGACCGTACGACGGAACGGAGGTGACCATGTTCAACTGGACGTACGGCCAACTTGGATCACCCACGGATGCCGCGGACCGGGTCACTGAGATGCTCACCGACCCTCGGTTCGCCACAGTGGAGACAATCTGCGTGCACAGCGACACACAACAGGCGGCGCTGATCATGGCCGAGGTACGTAGACGACTCGTCGCCGACGGACACAGCGTGGCCTGAGGCTTCTGAGTCACGAATTCGCTTCAGCTGTCCCGCGAGGGATTCGACGATGCCGCCTGCCCTCTGCCGTCCTGGTCCAGGTGTATGGATTCGGTTCGGTTCTGTGTTCCCAAAATCCGTCCGGACACTCCGGGCCGGCATCCAAACCTGATTCGCTGGGCGGTGCAGGGAACCGATCCTCTACGTCAGCGGAGTTTGGGCGCGCACAAAGTTGTGAGAGTCAATGAGGAGTGTTGCGATGAGCAGCAATGAGAGCCTGGCTGATCTGCTGCACGAGGAGCATCGCTTGGCCCCGTCGGCCGAGCCGGCTGCGGACGCTGAGCGGGCCGGGGAGGACCGGCTGGCCTTCTGGGCGGAGCAGGCCCGTCGGCTGACCTGGGTGACCGATCCCCAAGAGACCCTGGACTGGTCGAATCCCCCGTTCGCCAAGTGGTTCGCCGACGGCGAGCTCAATGTCGCGTACAACTGCGTGGACCGGCATGTGGAGGCCGGCCACGGCGATCGGGTCGCCCTGCACTTCGAGGGTGAACCCGGCGACAGCCGCGCCATCACCTATGCCGAGCTCAAGGACGAGGTGAGCCGAGCGGCCAACGCCCTCATCGAGCTGGGTGTCACCGCCGGGGACCGGGTCGCGGTCTATCTGCCGATGATCCCGGAGGCCGTGGTCGCGATGCTGGCCTGCGCCCGCGTCGGCGCCGCCCACTCCGTGGTCTTCGGTGGGTTCTCCGCCGACGCCGTCGCCTCCCGTATCCAGGACGCCGATACCAAGCTCGTCATCACCGCCGACGGCGGCTACCGCCGGGGCAAGCCGTCGGCGCTCAAGCCCGCCATCGACGAGGCCGTCGCGCGCTGCCCGCAGGTCGAGCACGTCCTGGTGGTGCGCCGCACCGGCCAGCAGACCCCGTTCACCGAGGGCCGGGACGTGTGGTGGCACGAGATCACTGCCCGGCAGTCCGCCGAGCACACCCCGGAAGCGTTCAACGCCGAGCACCCGCTGTTCATCCTGTACACCAGCGGCACCACGGGGAAGCCGAAAGGCATCCTGCACACCTCGGGCGGCTACCTCACCCAGGCCAGCTACACCCACCACGCGGTGTTCGACCTGAAGCCGGAGACGGATGTCTACTGGTGCACCGCCGACATCGGCTGGGTGACCGGCCACTCGTACATCGTCTACGGACCGCTGGCCAACGGCGCCACCCAGGTCCTCTACGAGGGCACCCCGGACACGCCGCACCAGGGGCGCTTCTGGGAGATCGTGCAGAAGTACGGGGTCACGATCCTCTACACCGCACCCACCGCGATCCGCACCTTCATGAAGTGGGGCGACGACATCCCCGCCCAGTTCGACCTGAGCAGCCTGCGGGTGCTGGGCAGCGTCGGCGAACCGATCAACCCCGAGGCGTGGCTCTGGTACCGCGAGCACATCGGCGGCGGCCACTGCCCGATCGTGGACACCTGGTGGCAGACCGAGACCGGGGCCATAATGATCAGCCCGCTGCCGGGCGTCACCGAGGCCAAGCCGGGCTCCGCCCAGCGCGCACTGCCTGGCATCTGCGCGACCGTCGTCGACGACGAGGCCAACGAGGTACCGAACGGCTCCGGCGGCTACCTGGTGCTCACCGAGCCCTGGCCGTCGATGCTCCGCACCATCTGGGGCGACGACCAGCGCTACCTCGACACCTACTGGTCACGCTTCCAAGGCCGCTACTTCGCTGGTGACGGTGCCAAGAAGGACGAGGACGGCGACATCTGGCTGCTCGGCCGCGTCGACGACGTGATGCTGGTGTCCGGCCACAACATCTCCACCGCCGAAGTGGAATCGGCCCTGGTCTCGCACCCGAAGGTCGCCGAGTCGGCCGTCGTCGGCGTCACGGATGCCACCACCGGACAGGCCATCGTGGCGTTCGTCATCCTGCGCGGTACCGCCGCGGACTCCCAGGAACTGGTGACCGAACTGCGCGACCACGTCGCACAGACGCTCGGTCCGATCGCCAAGCCGAAGCAGATCATGGTCGTCAACGAGGTCCCCAAGACCCGCTCTGGCAAGATCATGCGCCGCCTGCTGCGCGACGTCGCAGAGAACCGCGAACTCGGTGACGTCACCACCCTCACCGACTCCTCGGTCATGGACCTCATCCGCGCCGGTGTACTCGGCCGCTGAGCGTGCCTGTACGCGAACATCCTGCTCAGCACTGCGTAATAAATGGTTCCTCGTACGAAATCCCCGACGGGATGCGGGACATCAGGTCCCCTGCCGACTTCTCCGTGGAAAGGATCAGCCTCGATATGCGCATCGTCCTCATTGGGCCGCCCGGTGCAGGCAAGGGAACTCAGGCCCGGTTCATCGCTTCGAAGCTACGGATACCCTCTATGTCGACGGGCGACATCTTCCGCAGCCATGTGGGCCGTGGCACTTCGCTCGGGCGCGACGCCAAGCGGTTCATGGACGCGGGTGAACTCGTGCCCGACGAGATAACGATCGACATGCTTCGTGAGCGCTTGGCGGAGCGAGACGCCACCAACGGCTTTCTGCTCGACGGCTTTCCGCGGAATGCCGCCCAGGCCCAGATCCTCGACGAGATGCTCGCCGAGGCAGGAACCGGGCTGAACGTCGTGCTGGAGCTGACGGCTGCCGAGGCCGAAATAGTTCGACGATTGTCGGGCCGTCGGCAGTGTCGGGCCCACGGCCACGTAACTCACACAGATCTGCTGCGTGACGCAGACTTGTGCAATCTCTGCGGCAGCAGGCTCTACCAGCGCGATGACGACCGGGAGGAAGTGGTCCGCCACCGGCTTGAGATCTACCGAGCGCAGACCTATCCCCTGGTCGGCCACTACACCCAGCGCAACCTGCTCGTGACGGTCCGGGCCGAGGGCCCCTTCGACGAGGTCACCGACCGGGCCATGGCCGCTCTACGGGTCCTCGATGAGTAGGGTCGGGGACTTGCACCAAGCACGACCATCGCGGTCAGCGCAGCATCAACGCGCAGATCGGGCTGAAGGTGCCTGCTGATGTCGTCCGTGCCAAGTGCCGCCCCTACATGCATCACGGCCGACCGGTCCGGCGGACTGAACGCACGGTCAACAGCGACTTCTCCATCGTCGCCCAGTATCAGGCGGAGTTCCGCGGGATCGCCGGTTACTACCAGTTGGCGTTCAACCTTCACCGTCTCGGACGGCTCAAGTACGTCATGGGGCGGTCCCTGGTCAAGACGCTGGCGCGGAAGTACCGCGTCCGCGTCCCCAGGATCTATGCCCGCTACCGGGCCGTACTGGAGACCGAGCGAGGTCCCCGCCGGGGACTTCAGGTCACCGTCGAACGTGGTGAAGGGCGAGCGCCGTTGGTGGCGCAATGGGGCGGGGTCTCACGGGCGCGCAAGACCAGGATCGGCCGTCTCGACGATCATCCGAAGCAGGTGTGGAACAGCGGACGCAACGAGATCGTCAAGCGTCTGCTTGCCGACACCTGCGAGATGTGCGGGTCCCAT
>NZ_JBSFJX010000264.1:0-9731 GCF_053598275.1 Streptomyces sp. NPDC001156
CTCGCCGGCCGCTCCGACACGCTGTTCTCCGACGATGCGATCTCCCTGATCCACACCACCAGCCGCGGTCTGCCCCGCGCGGTCAACAACCTCGCCGTCCAAGCCCTCCTCGCCGCGTTCGTCGACGACAAGGCCATCGTCGACGAATCCTCCGCCCGCGCGGCAGTCGCCGAAGTCACGACAGAGTGACCATCTTCGCGACACCATGCACACCAGGCCCCACTGGATCAAGATCCAGTGGGGCCTACGGCTTGGCGCCCAACCGCAGCGGCAGTGTCGCCGCCATCGTCAAAACGAACGTCGGGCAACACGGGGCGAGGACGGTGGCGGTGGCCTGGAGCAGGCGGGTCAGTCGTGGTTCGAAGTCGAGGGCAATGTGTTTCCAGCGGGGGTGCTGGGCGTAGAGCTCGGCAAGGGTGGGTGTGGGATGGGAGATCTGCCAGAGGTTGGCGGTCAGCCCCAGCGCCACCGTGAGGAGGTCCTGCACCTGTGTGCTGGTCATGGTGCCCGCGGCGGTCAGCGTTTCGACGATGGCGTCGTACGCGGCGAACGAGTTGGTCTTGAAGCGGCGGGCGCGTTCGATGCAGACGTCTCCTTCGAGACTGAGCGGGACGTGGGTGAGCAGGTCACAGAACAGCGGTTGCTCGGCGAGCGTGGCGGCCACGGCGGCCGCGATCTGTTCCGGGGTGAGGCCGCGGGTGTCGGCAAGGCGGGCGAGGAGGATGTCGCACCACTGCCGCCAGCCGCGTTCGGCCAGTTCGAGCAGGAGTTCCTCCCTGCTGTCGAAGTAGCGGCGGACGGCGGAGGGGTGCAGGCCGGCAGCCTCGGTGACGGCCGCCAGCGTGATATGGCGGACCCCGCCCCGGGCGGCGGCCAGCGCTCGGGCGGCATCGAGCAGGTCTTCGGCTCGGCGGAGCTTGGCCTCGGGCGAACGGGCTCGGCGCTGCATGACCGCTACCGTAACGCACGCGTGCTGCGTAAACACCGTGACGTGTTAGCGTGCTGTAACGCAGTTGGATTGCGTTACTCCGCCGGGCGCTTTCGCCCTGGCACACCCCCCGCACACTCCACCCCCCGCGCTCACCCCATATGGACGGAGTTCGTCCCATGCCGAAGGTTTTCCTGGTCACTGGCTCCTCCCGGGGCCTGGGCCGCGAGATCGTCACTGCCGCTCTCACCGCCGGGCACCGGGTGATGGCCACCGCCCACGACCCGCGCACCCTGGAAGACCTCGTCGCCGCCCACGGCGACCAGGTCCGCACCGCCCGGCTCGACGTGACCGACGCCGACGCCGCCGAACGCGTCGTCGGCGAGACCGTCGACGCCTTCGGGCGGCTGGACGTCGTGGTCAACAACGCCGGCCAGGGCGATCGCGCCTCCCTGGAGGACACGACCCTGGAAGCGTTCCACCGGCAGATCGACACCAACTTCTACGGCACCGTGTACCTCAGCCGGGCCGCCGTGCCCGTGCTGCGCCGCCAGGGCGGCGGCCGCATCATCCAGATCTCCTCTCTCGGCGGCCGCATCGGCAGCCCCGGCATGACCGCCTACCAGTCCGCCAAGTGGGCCGTGGGCGGCTTCTCCGAGGTCCTCGCCACCGAGGTCGCCCCATTGAACATCAAGGTCACCGTCCTGGAACCGGGCGGCATGCGCACCGACTGGGCCGGGGCTTCCATGCACACCCCGCCCATCAGCGAGCCGTACCAGGCCACCGTCGGCGCCGCCGCGGAGGCGATGCAGAACTTCGCCCAGGAGGCCAACGGCGACCCAGCCAAGGTCGCCCAGGTCGTCCTCACCGTCGCCGACCTCGACGAACCCCCCTTGCGCCTGCTCCTGGGTTCGGACGCCTACACCTACGGCCGTGCCGCCTGGACCAGGCGCCTGGAGCAGGACGAGAAGTGGCGGTACCTGAGCGTCACCACCGACCACGACCAGGCCCAGGGCGACGGCCTCCAGTGGCTTGACAACTAGGCAGTTTCGTTAAGACCAGCAGGCATCTCTCCCGGCAAGGAGGCAGGCGGCGTGACCATCAGAGCGTGGTCTTCTTTATAGGCTGCCGCGGCACGGTCTTGTCCCGGACAGGGTGCCCGCACACCGTTGAGCGCGGTACCCCGAACAGGTCGGCGATCTGCTGCACCGTCTTCTCCCGCGCGTCGTACAGCTGCTGGGCGAGCGCCGCCTGGTCCGCCGTCAGCCGCGTCGGCGCCCGCCGCCCCGGCCCCAGGCACGCGTGGAGCAGTCTGGCTACGCCACCATCACCAAGGTGCTGGTCGGCGTCGCGGCCAGTTGAGCACCCTGCAAAGCCGGATCCTCATGGAGTGCTTCGAGAAGGCATCCCTTCCGCCCGGGGTCGTGAACGTCGTCAACGGCGTGGGCGCTACCGTCGGCAATGCCATCACCCGAAGCCCGCTGGTGCAGAAGATCTCCTTCACCGGGTCGACCACGGTTGGCAAGATGATCAACCGTGAGGCCACCGAGACGATGAAGCGGGTCACTCTCGAACTCGGTGGTAAGTCCCCCACGGTCATCCTCGACGACGCCGACATGAACAAGGCCGTCCAGTTCGCCCTGACCGCGGGCCTGCTCAACACCGGCCAGGCGTGCATCGCCGGAACCCGCATCCTCGTTCCCGCCAGCCGGCTGGAGGAGGCCAAGGCCGCCCTCAAGGCGGGCGTGGAGGCGCTGGCGATCGGCGATCCGAGCGACCCCGCAACCGTCATCCAGCCCATGGTGTCCAAGGGACATTACGAGCGAGTCCAGAACTACATCCGCAAGGGCATCGAGGAAGGCGCCGAAATCCTCGTGGGCGGCGAGGGCAAGCCCGAAGGTTACGAGGCGGGCAATTACGTCAAGCCCACCGTCTTCGTCGGTGTCATCAACGACATGACCATCGCCCAAGAGGAGATCTTCGGCCCGGTCCTGTCGGTCATCACCTACCGCGACGACGACGAAGCCGTGGCCATCGCCAACGACGTGTCCTACGGGCTGCACGGCTATGTCTACGGCGAGGACCCGCAGCGGGCCCGCGTCGTCGCCGACCGGATCCTCGCTGGCCGCGTCATGATCAACCAGCTCGTCGACGACCCCACCAGCCCGTTCGGCGGCTTCAAGATGTCCGGCTTCGGGCGTGAGTTCGGCGTCCACGGCCTCAACGCCTACCTCGAGACCAAGATCGTCTACGCCGCATAACGCCAGCCGCAGAAGAAACACAGCCACCCCAAGTCCCGCAGAGATCCAATGACTCCACCTCAGACAGACTGCGGGGCGGCAGTCGGCCAGTTCGGCGAAGCGCTCCTGTGACCGTCCGATGGCTGCGCGTGCGAGTGCTCCAACCGTCAGGCGTCGAAGCGGCGGCGGGAGGTCTCGATGTGACCGAGGTACCGGTGGGTCCAGTCGCACATTACGTCGACTGCCGTGCGCAGGGCTCGGCCCGGCTCTGTGAGGGTGTACTCGACTCGCGGCGGCACGGTCGGATGCACGCACCGCTTGAGCAGGCCGTTGCGCTCCAGCATGCGCAGGTTCTGGGTGAGCATCTTGTGGCTGATGCCCTCGATCTCGTTGCGCAACTCGGTGAAGCGCAGGGTGCGTTCACCCACGACTTTGATGATCAGGAGCGCCCACTTGTTGGCGACCTCCGAGAAGATCTCCCGTGTCAACGAGTCCGAATGTGTCAGGTCTGCTTGGTCCCCGGGCATGCCCTTGGACTGCTTGGTCACCATGAGGTTCCCCAGTCACCGAAAAGTGCGTTCTTCCATGTCAGCAGCCACTCTTCTACGGTTCCTTAGTAACCACAAGAGACGACAGACGCCTCTCGCGGTAAAGAGGCAGGCGGCATGCCATCACCTTGGTGAACCCAGTGGATTGCCCAAAATCGACGGCTACCGGCAGGCATCGATCGCACCCGGGTCGAAGCGGGTCTTCATCGCCAGAAAGGTCACCTCGGGCGCCGAGAGGGTCACTGTCGGTGAAGGCGACGCTGGGCCGAGGCCCAGCTGCGGCGCCGGCCCAGGGTGCGGCACAGCCGTCGAGACCGCCGACCTGTATGCGTGGGCCGCGCGGCGCTACGTCGCTGTTCAGCCTGGCCGAGCGCGGCTGGGAGATAGGAATAGGTAATGAAAGGGGATGAGCGGGAATGAACATGGAGTCTGACGCCGCGATCCGGTACCTCATGGACCGAATCGCCATCCAGGACATCATCGCGCGCTACGGTCTTGGTCAGGATCTGCACCAGGGTGACAACGCCGACCAGGATTTGATGGCACAGTGGGGCGAGGTTTTCTCCGGCGATGCGGTCATCGACGCTTCCGATGTCGGCGAGAGCGCTGAAATCGCGCTGTCGGACTACATCAGCTTCATGCGGGGCGCGCGCCGCCAGCCCACGGACGGGCTCGGGAGGCTCTTCGGGCGCTGGCAGCACCGAGAAGGGTACGCGACCGTCGTGATCGACGGTGATCACGCGACTGCCACGTCGCCGTTCTTCCACACGCACGAGACACGCGACGGCAACGCAAACGTCGTGCACACGGGCCTGTGGCACGACCGGCTGGAACGGCGGCCCGAAGGCTGGCGCATCGTCCACCGTCGCGTGGAGAACGGTTTCTTCCACACCTTCGCCCGCATCAGCAATCCAACCGATCTCTTGGAGCGATAGCAGATCCTGCCAGCCAGCCTGCGAAGCAGGACTATGGCACTGCCGGCGGCGGCGCTTCGCCCTTTGCGCGGCACGAGCGAACTGGCCCGATTGACGATCAGTCAGGATCCGGCAAGCGGTTCGGGTGGCTGAGACCAGCAGCGATGCCCGGCTCTTGAGCCCTGACGAAAGACCGTGCCCCTGCCGTTCGACCCGGAGAGTTGATCGCTGATGGGATGCCGTGCCCGCCGCCGTGCGGCGCGAGCACTGCTTGATTAGGTCGCTGAAGGTTCACCCCCAGGCAGGGCAGATGCTCACACATGCCGGCAGGGAACGGGTCATGGTCGGGTAGGTCACGACCTCCTGCATGCGCCGCCCCGGGGGCCCTTCACGGGGCACCCGGGTGCAGCACACACGACCTCGGCCTTGCCGATGGCCAGCGTGGCAACCCGCTCGATGATCTCCTCGGTGTCCTGTGTCTCTTCCAGCACCACTGCCCTCCCTCAACTCCCGGGGGGCTGCCATCTGTGGGAGCCAAAGGGCTGGTGAAGGAATCTAACCCGCGTGCTCGAAGCGACGCTGAAGGCGCCCGATGACTTGCTCCCCGCGCCCGGCTCAACGCAACTTCGCCGTTTCGGTGGCGACTTGCTGCCAGTTGACGGAAGTCCGCCACCCTCGTCATCTTGTGCCGGCTTTTCCAGGTTGACAGATTACCTAACAGTGTTGGGCGCTGTTCGGGAGCCGGCGCCTTCTCTGTGCTTCCTCCGAGTTCTTTTGTAAGAAGAAGTGGAGTGCCCATGAAACGGCGGAGACGAGCGATCGCTCGCGGCGTCGTCACCATAGCCAGCGCGGCCGTATTGCTCGGTACACCCGTGCAGTACGCGACGGCCACCGGAGCGAGCCCGGCGGCCGATTCCGGTGCGAAAGGTACGTCTGCGGGGGCCGCGCTCCCCTCCTCACCCGGGTCCTCGGCGCTCGGTCCGTGGCGCTCGTTCCTGAAGCCCACGCCGGCGCAGTCGGCGAAGAACAGCCCTCACCAGGTCCTTGTGGTCCTCGGCTCGGCCACCCAGGTGACGGGCAAGTCGTTGGGCAAGCAGCGCAATCTGCAGGTCCGCACCCCGCTGACCTCGGACACCTCGGTCAACACCGCGCTCCACCGGGCCCACGCGGTCTCCATGCGGCCCCTGGTGCCGGGTCTCACAGCTGCCCAGACGAAGCAGTTGCGCACGGCCGCCCAGGCGAAGCTGGGTTCCGGGGCGATCGACCTGTCCAAGGTGCAGGTCGTCCAGCTGGCCGGCGGCGACGCCTCGGCGGCTGCCCGGGCGCTGGCCGCGACACCCGGTGTCGTCTACGCCGAGCCCGACCAGACCGTCTCCCCCATGAACACCGGGTCCGTGCCGCTGCCCTCCTCGGTGAGCGCCACGGCGGGCAAGGCCGCCGCGTCGGCGAGGGAGTCGGACAGCGACACGACGACCGGCTCCGACGGTGTGCCGGGCAACGCGGCTCTCGCCGACTCGACGCAGAGCTTCCTCAACGCCGGCGGCGTGAACGCGACCGGCGCCTACAGCGTGCTCAAGAAGAAGTTCGACCAGCTGCCCGGCACAGGCGAGACCATCACCAACGTCTCGGTCGGCGACCTCACCGACGCGGGGACACCCAACCTCGACCCGCACGGGCCGACGACCGTCGTCCAGAACGGCCAGCGGTACCTGGACATCCCCACGATGCCCTTGATCCCCACCTACACCGCGGATGCGACCGGCGCACTCGACCCGACCGGCTCGGCCCAGGGGCAGGACCCCGTACTGGGTGAGGTGCTGCTGGACTTCTCCGTGATGGCGCCGCTTCCACACGAACTGCAGCGCCCCGACATGCGGGGCAGTGGAGCCTCCGACCTCCTCGGTATCGCCCCGGGCGCGAACTACCGGCTCGTCGTCCCGCAGCAGCCGACGTTCAGCCAGATCGCGGTGGCGCTGCTGGCCGCGGCACGGCAGCAGCCGCGACCCGACGTGATCACCGCCAGCCTCGGCTACGGCACCGACGCATTCGGGCTCCCCGGCCGCTACCTGGAGGACGACCCGGTCCAGCAGGCCGTGATCGCGTCGATCGTGCAGCAGTACGGCATCACTGTGGTGGTCTCGTCGAACGACGGCACCAGGCTGTACACCAACGCGGCCGTCGGGCCCGACGGCGGCAGCACGGCGACCGACGTGACGTCCAGGGCCGCCGACACCACCCGGATCGACGACGACCAGGTGTCGACCACGCCCAGCAAGGTGCTGGACTCCGGCGCGATCGCCGCGGGCGGCACCACGACCGACGACACGCTGTCCGTTCCGCCGCAGAACGGTGGGACCGCGTCGGCCAACGGGACCTGGGCGACCACCAGACTCAACGGTTCGGAGGCCTTCTCCTCGGGATTCGGCACGCGCGTGAACGTCTCGGCGCCCAGTGACGGCATCCCCGCCTTCGAGCACCAGGGCCAGACCGCGCAGTCGGTGACGGAGGTCCTCAACGGAGGCACTTCCGCGTCCGCGCCCGAAATCGCGGCCGCCGCGGCGGTCGTGCTGCAGACCTCCCGGCTGACCGGGCAGCACCCGTCGCCCGATGACGTCCGTTCGCTGCTGGAGCGCACCGGCCGGGCCGTGCCCACGCCGCCGCAGATCGACCAGCCGCTGCACGTGGGCCCGCAGCTCGACGTCACAGCCGCCGTGCAGGCGGTCCTGGCCAAGGCGCCCGGCAGCCACGCCGGCACGGACACGCCCCGGATCGTCCGGCTCTCGGTGGCGCATCGCCAGACCATCGACGCGCTCGGTGGTACGTACCAGGAGGCCACCGACCCTGGACGCATCGACCTCGCCGGACCGGACAGGTACTCCAGCGCCACCGGGGAGGGCCTGGTGGGGCCGGTGACCATCGGCGCCGACGTGACCGGCCTGCCCGACCAGCAAGGTGTCAGCTACGCGCTGCGCGTCGGGAATCACGAGTTCACCTCCGATGTGCCGGCGATCCGGCTGACACCCAGCCAGATGCTGACCGCGGCCGGACTGCCGGTCGTCTCCACGACAGACCGTCAGGTCTCGCTCACCTTCGAGGTGCGCCACGGCCACCAGGTGCTGGCCTCGGCCACCCACGAGCTGACCTTCGGCCCCACCGACGGCGGCTACGCCGAGGCGCTCGCCCCGGTGGTCCAGCCCGTGGTCAAGTCGGGGCACTCCGTGCAGGTGAGCTACGACCTCACCGGAGTGCGGAACGTCAGCTCGCCCCAACTGGTCGTGTCGGGAGTGGGCCACTGGAGCCCCGCAGCGGCACCGATCTTCTCCGCCTCCTACACCACCCCGCTGACGGGACTTCGCGGCACGGTCACCGTCCCGGCCGGCGCCTTCTCCGCCGGCGGCGGCATCTACGGAATCGGCATCCTCCAGAACGCCACAGGCAGCCTCAACGGCGGCCCGCTGTACGGCGAGTTCGCCTCGATCCGGGTCGACGGCGGTGACGTCTCGCAGCGCCCGGCGGCGCCGACCCTGGCCGCGAAGACATCCGGAGAGTTCGGTCACCTGCTGGAGATCAACCGGAACGCACCGCAGTTCTCGGTGCACTACGACGTATCGCGGGTCGAGGGCGCCACCGGCACGCTGCTGGAGCTCTCCGCGCCCGGGCCGAACATGTACCACTCGTACAACCTGGTCAGCAACCAGAACGGCACCACCCGCGACCACAACGGGGTGGACAGCCCGGCCACGCTCGACCGCCCGCTGAAGGGCACGCAAGGCACGGTGGACCTCAACGCCCTCGCGCTCAAGCTGCCCTCATCGGTCGCCTACGACCTGCGGGTGTTCGCCGTCGACGGGCACGGCAGGATACTCGGGCAGGGCTCGCCGACGTCGCTGCTGGCATACGACGACGGACTGGCCCCCGACGGCACCAACCTGACCGACTTCGCGATCGTCCCCGGCGGCACGTCCGTCGTGTCAGTCGAAAGCCCCACCGTTGAAGGCGCGGTGTACGACTACAACGCCGCCACCGGAATCTACGGACGCAAGTTGACGAGCGACCCCGCGTACGGCTCCATCTACGAGGTGTTCGGCGTCGACTCCGCCCACCACGCGCTGGTCCTGCACAAGCAGACCACCACCGGCGAACAGTGGCTCGAGACCTACGACACGAGCACGGGCAACGCGGTCGGCAGCCCCGTCCGAGTCGACGACCAGTACGTCGTGACAGGCGGGCGGGTGGACGCCAGGCGCCACCGCGCAGCGGTGCTCGCCAACCGTTCGAGCGACCGTGCGAGCTTCGTGCTCCCCGTGGACACGGCGACCGGCACTCAGGGGACGCCGCTCCAGCTCGAGCCCACCCCTGACGGCTACTCCACGTACGGCCTGCTCGACGTGGACGAGTCGACCGGGGTGTTCTCCGCGCAGAAGACCCTGAGCAAGGTCAACTGCGTGGCCTTGAACGGGTCCGGCACCGTGGCCTCGGTCGACCTGGACAACGGAACGGTCACCCACAGCCAGGGGGGAATCCCTTGCGCCACAACCCTCGCCTCCGACCAGAACGGCAACCTCTACGAAACGTGGTACAGCTCGCTTAACCACCTATTCCCCGGCACCGGGTACTTTGCGCAGTTGCCGAGCGGGGACCCGGTGAATATCGCAATGCAGCAGGCGCCCGTCGCGCTCGCCGTCGACGGCAAGCACCAACTGGCACTGTTCGCCTTCCAGGCGCCGGACCTGAAGCCGACGGGTAGCAATTACAAGTACGGCTCCGCCGACAACAACGCCACCAGCCGCATCGCCGTCGTCGACCTGCAGACGGGCAAGACGGTGGGGACCGTGACCGGCGTCGAGTACCAGAACTTCGGTAACTGGACCGGCCGGCTCGACAGCCATCGCGAGCGCGTCATCCAGCTCGACCCGGCAACCCGCACCGGCTGGACGTACGCGGGCGACGGCAGCCAGATCAAGCAGTTCTCCTACTGATCCCATTCGCTGCTCGACCCCCGGGTCCGCGGGCGCCACGGCGCCCCCCGGCCCCCCCCCCGCCCGCGCCTCCGCCCCCCCCCGGCCCACCCCCCCCCTCCCCTCTATCCGTCTTCAACTCA
>NZ_JBSFJX010000265.1:0-9728 GCF_053598275.1 Streptomyces sp. NPDC001156
ACGTAACACCTGCTCGTCGTCCGGCGTGAGGGCCTTGAGGCGGGTGCGGATCGCCACGCCGGACGGGCCGACGGCCACGAAGGGGGCAGCGATCGGACGCAGCGCCTCACCACGCATCGATCTGCCCCCTCCCCCACACGTGATCAGCAACAGGAAGAACGGTATCGGCGGGCACTGACAGTGCCCGCCATGCGCCGTGCGCGCTGCACCACCACGAACCAGTACATGCTCGTGCACACTCACACACACTCCTGCACATCCGAAACCGAACAGCTCCCAACCCCTTCAACTCGGCCGCTTTCGCCCGCCGCCGCTCGGTCAGCGCCGTCGACTGCGGGGCGTACTCCGCCCGCGGTCCATCGGGCCGGGCCCAAAACCGACTGCCGCTGCGATAACCGGTCTCCACTTCGAGCAGATGCGCCTGCCGGATCTCGGCCCGCGTCAGGTCATGATCTTGCAGATCCTCGCTTCGCGGCCGCTGGCGCCCCTCGGTCATCGCCGCCTCCCCACCGGGTAGATCCACGCGGCATCCCCCAGCGGCTGAGCAAGGTCCACCGCCATCTGACGGTGGCAGAGGAGATGAACGGCGTGCGCGCGGGCAACGGCCGGCAGCGACGTGGCATCCACCAGCTCCCCGAACCGTCGAGGCCGCTCCTGAACCAGCTCCAGAAGCTCGCCATGCAGGCCGAGGCGGTCGGCCATCGGCCGACGCCGGGCGGACAGCGCATCCAGCCCGGCAGCGACATGACGGCGCCAGCCAGTCACCACCACGTAGCGCCATCCGGCCGCGGCCGCCGCCCGCTGCGCCGCTGCGAACTTCACGGCATCCTCATCCTTGATCAAATGAGCGGACCGGACGTCGACCAGCACCGCCGTCCCCGGCAGCAGCAGCAGGAAGTCCGGCGTGTGATCCTCACTGCCGTCGGCGGTGGCAAACCGCAGCCTGAAGGGCTGGGAGAGCACCTCATCGACCTCACCCGTGAAATCCAAGGTCAGCAGCAGACGGCGCTCGGCCAGGCTCTCGAAACCATGCATCCGGCCCGTGACCACGAGGTACTGCAACCCCGGGCGGTGCCTCTGGCGTGCTCGCCAGGTGAACTGACGTACCGGCGCCGAAGCCAGCGCGGGAAAGCCCGCCAGATCCTGGACCGGACAGATCACCTCAGCCTCAGACGCCTTCCACAACGCTGTCCATCGCCGCCCCCAGCCCGAGCCCGTATCCAGACGAGCAGCCGCCTCGGCATCGACGGCGTAGCAGGTGGCGAGGTCATCCAGAGTGCAGCTATGCGACCACACCGGTGCCGACTCCAAAGCAGCCGTACGAACGGAAGTCTTCATGCACCCAGCACAGCCCGAGACAGCAGCATCCAACTACACCGCTCACGGGCCAGGTGAAGCGCTCGTGAGCCCTGTGATTGGCCCGTCTGAGCGGTGCTGTTGGCCTGCTGCGTGCGACTTTGCGAGTTGGGGACACTTGGTCGACCTAACTGCCACTCAGAGTGAGAGCGCCTGTGGCCGGTGATCGGCTGGGCCTCTGTGCGCCAGTGGGAACGGAAACCACGTTCGACTACCACTGCTCAGGGATCGGATGGCCCGGCGCGGCCTGACCGACCCGTTCTGGTCCAACGTCAACCGGTACGGCGCCTTCTGCCTCTGCATGGGCAAGCGGCTCGACCTGGCTCCCCTGGCGTTCGCCGCGCGGTACGCCGGCGGACGCCTCCGCGCTTGTGTGGGCCGGGGCAGCTCGCAAAAGCTGCCCGAGTGATTCCACCATCACCTTCACGACGGTGGAGGCTTCGGCTGCCCGCACCACCGCCGGTGTCACCGTCGAGGTCAGCTGCCGACGGGGTACCGGCTGGTGATCGCGACGCGGTTGAAAGCGTTCATCACGGTTGCCAGCCAAGCGATGGCAGAGACCTGGTCTGCGGTGAGTACGGCCGCGGCGGCGTTGAAGTCCTCGTCGCTGACGTGTCCGTCCGGCACGCGTGTGATCGCCTCGGTCAGGCGGAGGGCGGCGCGGTCCGTCTCGGAGAAGTAGCCGGTCTCCGCCCAGGCGGGCAGCACGGCGATCCGGTCGGGGTTTTCGCCCTTCTTGAGGGCGTCACGGGTGTGCATGCGCAGGCAGAACGAGCAGCCGTTGATCTGGGAGGTGCGGATCCTCAGCAGTTCGACCAGGAGCGGGTCGAGGCCCGCTGCGGCGGCGGCCTCTTCCACCTGTGACGACAGGGCGATGAGGGTCTTGTAGGCGGCCGGGTGCTGCTCGCCGATGTTGACGCGCTGGGGGTCGGTCATGATTCCTTCGATCCGTTCGGGTGACCTGCGCCGCGCACTTGGCGTGCGTGGGGGGGCGGTCGAGTGGGTTTGGCAGGGGCCGAGTGGTGGGCGGGGCGGAGCCGCCCATTGCGTGCCCCGGGCTACGACGCCGGGTCGTCGACCTTGAGTTTTTCTCCGGTGTTGGAGACGAAGACGACCAGGAGCCTGGCCTGTTTGGTCGGGCTGGTGTTCTCGGTGAGGAGGTGGTGGGCACCCGGCGGCTCGACCCAGTTGTCGCCCTGGTGGTAGGTGCGCACGGGCTTGCCGGCGAGTTGGCTGCGCACGGTGCCTTCGAGGACGTAGGCGTAGACGAACGCCTGGCCGTGCCGGTGCGGCATCGCGCGTGCGTTGGGCGGGAAGTCGACGATCACCGAGGTGAACGTCTTGCCCTTCACATTCGGAAGGGCCTGCTGGAGCAGCGGCTTGAGGGTTTCGGTGGGGCGTGTCGATGCCATGGCCGCAGGCGATGCCACAGCCGCGGTCGTGCCCGTGGCGTGGGTGGGCTGGTCCGAGGTCGAGCAGGCCGTGGCCGCAGTCAGCGTGGCGACAGCCAGGAGGCCGGCGGCGATTTGCATTCTGATCACGATGGGTCTCCTGTTCAGTCTTCCGTGACGCGGATGATCGTCTTGCCCGGGGTGCGCTTGCCGGGGGCGAACGCGGAGGGTGCTTGGGCGAGTGGCCGCACATCGCCGACGACCGGTTTGAGGCGGCCGTCCCTCACCCGCGTGGCGAGATCGGCGAGCCGGGCGCGGTCGGGTTCGACGACGAAGAAGACCGCCCGCCCGTCCTTGGGCCGGACCTTGGGCGGCAGGACGATGCTGACCAGCGTGCCACCGGGGCGGACCAGGGCGGCCGAGCGGTCGAGGATGTCGCCGCCGATCACATCGAACACGACGTCGACGTCGCCAGCGTCCTCCAGCTTGTCGGTCTGCAGGTCGATGAAGGGTCTGGCCTGTGGTGAGGCGGCCGTGGTCGAACAGGCCCTGCCAGGCGGTCAGCCCGGAGATCGGCAGCGCGGCGGCCACGGTGTGGTCGACGTCCGCCGGCAGCGGGGCGAGGTTGCGGGCCTCCACCGCGGTGTACTCGGCGAGCGTGCCGTCACGGGTCCAGTCGGCCAGGCCGAACACCCGCTGTCCCACACTCAGGCCGGTGGTGCCGTACCCCAGCTCTGCGACTACACCGGACAGCTCGTGCCCGGGCACGCTCGGCGTCCGGTCGCGGCCGGCGCGATCGGTCCACGTGGCGGGCCAGTCCAGCTCGCCAGGGGTGAAGCCGGCGGCGTGCACCCGCACGATGACGTCGTTCTCGGCCGCATGGGGGTAGGGCATGTCCGTCATGGACATCCCGGCAACACCGGCGTCACGGTCTCGCACAGTGATGGCTTGCATATAGGTCCTTTACTGCGGAGGGGCGACCGGAGCGCACAGCCCGTTCGCGCGCAGGGCTCGCGGCTGCAGGTGGATGTATGCCGTGCCGCATGATCGATCTCACCTGCTCTGGCGTCTTCCTTCGTCGCCCGTTGTGCGTTCTCATCAGGGAGACGAGGTGGCCCCTGCGGGTGTGACAGCTCAGACGCGCGCGAGTTTTTCGGGATTGAGGACCCTGCGGTATGCGGTGATCAGGCCGTCTGTGATCTGGACCGTGTCGACGGAGTAGACCCGGCCTTCCCGGTGGAACACGAGGGCGAGCTCGCCGCCGACCTCGGCGAAGTCGATACGGTCGGGGCGCCACTGGCGCCCGGTACGCACCATGACCTCGGCGACGCGCTCGCCGCCGTGAATGAGCTTGCGTGCCGCCAAGACCTTGCCGCCGCCGTCGGTGACGTAGACCGCGTCCGGGTGCAGGAGCCTGACCAGGCCGGCCAGGTCCCCGGCCTCGTAGGCGGCGCGGAAGACCGTGAGGACCCGTTCGCGCTCCGCCTTCGACGCCTGCGGCGTGGACTGCTTCGCCTTGGCCACCCGCCGTCGTCCCCGCGAGGCGAGCTGCCGGGCGCCCGGCACGGAGACGTCCAGCACCTCGGCGATCCGGCCGAACTCAAGGCCGAAGACATCGTGCAGGACGAAGGCCACCCGCTCCGGCGGGCTCAGTTCTTCCATGATCAGGAGCATCGCCGAGCTGACGGACTCGTCGACGAGTACCGGCTGCGACGCGTCCGGCCCTGTCAGCAGCGGCTCCGGCAGCCACGGCCCGACATAGCTCTCCCGGCGGAAGCGGGCGCTCTTGAGGATGTCGTACGACCGTCGCGCGGCCACCGTCACCAGCCAGGCCCGCAGATCATCGATGTCCTGCAGATCCGCTCCGGCCGCCCGCAGCCACACGTCCTGGGTGACATCCTCGGCATCGGCCACAGTCCCCAGCAGCCGGTAGGCCACTCCGAAGACCGCGGGCCGGTGCCTCTCCCATTCGGCTCCGAGCGGGTCCTCCTGCTCAGACCGTCCGGGCCCGTGCCCGTCACCCATACGGATCGCAACCTCCTCCAGCCTGCGGATGCAGCGTAGCTATTTCGATCGGGATCTTCGAAGACAGCTCCGCGGAAGCGAGCCGACCCGCTCCGACACGGCAGCCGTAAGTCCTGATCAAGCTGCTTCGGGGATGGTGTCGGCGTGGGGCGTGCGGCGCGCTCAGCAGCGGGACGGTTCGCCGAGAGATCCGCTTTCCCGGCCCGTGCGATCGGATCGCCGGTGGGTCTGTGAGCGCGTGCTCGTCCGGCGTGGAAAGCCGCAGCCACGGACAGCGCCCCGACGAAGCCGACGTACAGATAGCCCGTGGTCTCCAGCCCCCATGAGGGCGCCGCGAGCCCGGCCGCGAGGGCCGGAAGACTCAACGCCGCATAGCTGATCACGTAGACGGCCGAAAAGACCTCCGACCGCGACTTCGCGGTGGTGACCGTGCTGATGGCGCGGAGGTTGCCGTTGAACGTCAGGCCGACGCCCAGCCCCGCGACGACCGATCCGCCGACGTATATAACCGGCGACACGTCAGCGATGGCCACCGCCAGTCCGGACGCACCCAGAGTCAGGAGAACCGCCCCCAGCAGGGTGGCGAGCCGTGCCGTATGCCGAACGGACCACAACCCGCCCACGCTGTTGGCCAGAAACAGCGCCGCGATGCTGAGCCCGCCCGCAGCACCGGACCGCACATGCAGGACATTGCTCACCAGGGACGGAGTGAGCGCGAGGAACAGACCCGTGACGGACCACCCCGCGACCAGGGCGGGAATGGAGGCGAAGAACTCCGGCCGGACGTCCCGGGGAACCCGGACTCTCGGTCGCAACGACGCCAGTCCCATCGCTCGCGGGACGAGTGTCTCAGGGATCATGAGGACGACCGCGGCCAGAACGACGAAGGTCAGCGTCAGGACGGGAAAGACATACGCATCGGGGCGTGAGGTCGACTGAACCAGCAGCCCCACCACTCCGGCGCCGGCGGCCATGCCGATACTCGTGCCCACCGCTGTCGTCGTGGGCCCCAGCTGCGGACGTCTCTTGGGTGAGAGCTCGACCAGTCCGGCGGCAAGACCGCCCGTGGCCGTCCCCGTGGCGATGCCCTGCACCACCCGGGCGGTCAGGAGGGGGACGACGCCGTCGGCCGTCCAGAAGATCGCCGTGCTGGTCGCCGCCACCAGAAGGGCGGCGACCAGCACCGGGCGGCGACCCAGCTGGTCGCTCAGCGATCCGACCGTCAGCAGGGCGCCGAGCAGACCCACGACATACACCGCGAAGATCACTGTCAGCATCGTGACTGACAAGCCCCAACGCTCCCGGTACAGCGGGTAGATCGGTGACGGTGCGCTTGCCGTGGCCATCATCACCACATTGGCGCAGGCCAGTACGGCGAAGGCCGCACCTCGCCCGAGACGGCGCCCGTCGTGAGGGCCACTCACACGTCTCATCACGTTTTATGGCGCCTTGATCAGCTCGGCCACGGAGCGCCTATGATGTGCTCGACCGTGGTTGTGCGCTGGAAGCCGGGAATGAAATGCTCCAGCACATCCGAATTCACGGTTCCGTTCGTGGTCTCCGGGCGGTGCTTGAGTCCCTCGACGAAGGCCTGCAAAAACTCGTTCTTGAAGTCACCCCGCGGATGGACGGCGGTGATCTCGTCCACCTGGCTGCGATCCAGCTCGTCCAGGCCCAGGCCGAGCACGTCGGTCAGAACCCCCAGATTCGTGATAGCGATCTCCGGGCCCATCCGCCCGGGAATTCCCGGGGTCGTGTGCAGCGCGATCGCCGTCCACACCACGTCGGCGGCCGCGGCCGGGAAACCGCTGTCGAGCATGAACTTACGTGCGTGGTCGGCTCCATCGACCTCGAAGCGCTGCTCAACGTCGGAAAACGGCGTCAAGAGGCCCGTGTCGTGAAACATGGCGGACAGGTAGAGAAGCTCCGGGTCGGGCTCCAGGCCGAGCCTGTGAGCGTGCATGGCGCCGAAGACGAAAACGCGCCGGGAGTGGTGGTAGATGAGGGGGCTGGTCATCTCCCGCATGAGGCGGGTGGCCTCGGCTACCGCCGCCGTTTCAGGAATCTCCACCCCCGCGATGATCTCGCTCATGACCTCTGCTCCTTCCGATATCGGTGTGTTACGAATGGACGGTGCGTCCGTCTTCCACCCTGCCGACCACCCGGCGTCCGGCGCTCCCTCGGTCCGGCCATGAGTCACCCGAATCCGGACAGGCGGGCAGCGGGGTTGTGGGCTCCGCCACGCATCGGGTCGCGATCCTCGTCTACGACGGGGTCAAACTCCTGGACGTCGGCGGCCCCGCGGAGGTATTCGGGGAAGCGAACCGGCTCGGTGCCGACTACACGACCGTGCTGGTGTCACCGACCGGTGCCGATGTCACCTCGTCCATCGGGATCCGGATCGCGGTCGACGCGGCCGCCACGGAACCTGCCCCTGACACGTTCCTGGTGGCCGGCGCAGACCTCTACCCGCGCACACCTGTGCCCCGTGATCTGATCGAGGCCACGCGAACGCTGGCGGGCCGGGCCGACCGGGTCGCGTCCATCTGCACCGGAGCATTCATCCTCGGCGCCGCCGACCTCCTGGACGGCAAGCGCGCGACCACGCACTGGAAGGTCGCGCACGAGCTCGCCGCCCGCTGCCGGGCCAGCCGCGTCGAACCCGACGCGATCTACGTCCGTGACGGCACCACCTACACCTCGGCAGGCGTGACCGCCGGAATCGACCTGGCACTGGCACTCGTCGAGGAGGATCACGGCCCTGATCTGACCCGCGACGTCGCCCGCGCCCTGGTGGTCTATCTGCAGCGTTCGGGCGGCCAGTCACAGTTCTCCGCCCCACTGCAAGGACCGCCGCCCCGGTCTCCGGCCCTCCGCAGAATCACCGACTTGATCACGGCGAATCCCGGGGGAAACCACTCACTCGGCGAACTCGCCAAGCACCTCAATGTGAGCCCTCGGCATCTCACGCGGCTCTTCAACGACGAGCTGTCCACCACGCCGGCCCGGTACGTGGAAATGATCCGGTTCGACTTGGCCAAAGCTCTACTCGACCAAGGGCATACCGCAACGCAGACGGCATCCCTTGCCGGATTCCCGAATTACGAGAGTATGCGGAGAGTTTTCGTGAGGAAATTGTCCCTCAGCCCCGCCGCCTATCAGCGACGCTTCAGCACAGCACGCCGAGCCAACGCGGAGGAGCAGTAACACCCCGACCGCCGAACTGGAACTGAGCCACCGCCAGCGGGCCCGCGCCGAGGACCGCATCCGCGCCGCCCGGGCCACCGGCCTGCGCGACCTGCCCCTGCACGACGCCGCGCAGAACCAGGTCTGGCTGGAGATCGTCCAGATCGCGCTGGACCTGCTGGCCTGGATACCGATGTTGGCGCTGACCGGCGCCGCACGCCGGTGGGAGCCCCGCCGTCTGCGACTGCGGTGTTCTCCGCCGCTGCCCAGTCGGTCACCACCGGCCGCCGCACCCAAACCCACTGGCCTTGGACCAACGTGATCACCAGTGCGCTCGCCCGGCTCGATACCCTCCCGAACCCTGGCTGACCAGCGGCGTCCTGTCCCTACGAGCAGCACACCCGGGAGCCGTGCAACCCGGCGCCCACCTAGCGCGACAGCCGGGCCACCAACCTGCCCACCCGCAGAAATCTCCTCTCTGAACGAGCAGAAAGGGTCCGTCAGCAAGCTGGCGGACCCTCATGCAAGATCGAGGCTAATGGCAGGGCCGCGGGCCAACAACAGCGCTCAGACGGGCCAACCACAGCGCTCGCGGGCCAGGTGAAGCGCTCAGTCTCACTTCCCCTGAAAATGGTATGCGTGTAGGTAGTCACGGATGCATACTGTGGGTATGGCCGATACCACAGTAAAGATCGACACCGAAACCCGGGACCGGTTCGCGGCCCTGGCCGCGGCCCGCGGCATGAGCGTGCGCGCCTATTTGGCCGAGCTGGCCATCGCTGAGGAGAACCAGGCCAAGCTGGGCAGTGCCACCGACGCGTTCCGCGCTGCAGTGACGCGACCTGGATTCGCCGAGGCGTTTGACCGCGACTTCGGCGGCCTGCCCGCCCCTGTCGCCCACCGGGCGGCCTGACGTTGGAACTGCTTATCGATATCCGATGGCTCCTCGACCGCCAAGAGGAGCTGCTGGGCAAGGATCTTGCTGTCATTGACTACTCGGCCCTGGTGGCCGCAGTGGCACGGCACCGGGTGAACACCCCGCAACTGCAGCAAAGTTCCCCGGACGCTTACTGGCGGGCAGCTGCACTGATGGAGCAGATCGTACTGCTGCGGCCCCTGCCGGCACGCAACGAGTTCTTCGCCTACGGGGTCGCCGTCGCTTACATCAAGGCCTCCGGGGAAGCTGTTGACGCCCCATACGAGCAATGGCGGGACTTGATCATCGACATTCGTGCCCTGCGGCTGACCGTCTACGACATCGCCGACCGTCTCCGGTCCTGGGGCGGCTGATGCACGCCGGTCAGGTGAGGCCACGGGCCCGGTCGAAAGACCGGGCCTCGTGCGTCTCGCTTGGGCGAGAACGTTCCGCGGCATCGGCTGCCGTGATCGGCGCTGGTGGATGGGCAAGGTGGGCCTGCTGCGTTCCCATGACTGATGGGACCAGGCGTCCTCACTCCGCCCGTCGACTCTCACGGCTGCCTGGTGAGCCCACCGCGAACGCACGATGTCTGACGATGCGGCAGGTTCGACACTGGCACCGGCAGATGGCCCGGGCTTTCAACTCGTCCGGCGTCGCCTACGCGTAAACCGCGAGACCTTGGGACTGACCTTCCCCTCGTAGCGTGGAGGTGTGACTGAAGGGGAAGTTGAGGGTCATGGGTGGGAAGCGACAGTCTACGACGCGCCGTTTCGTGAGGGTGCGGTACGGATCGTGATGGAGACCGGGAAACCGGCCGCGGAGGTTGCGCGGGACCTGGGCGTGCACGAGGG
>NZ_JBSFJX010000266.1:0-9694 GCF_053598275.1 Streptomyces sp. NPDC001156
GCCCGACGTCCCGCGCCGGTTGGTGCGGAGTCAGGCGCCAGGGCACCCGGCGCTCCTTTGCGGATGCCGACCGTGGCGCCCGAAAGCACGGCAGAGCCGCCCTGGGGCGGCTCTGCTCAGTGCGACGCGGTTTTCTGCGCCCGTTTGCGGGCCCGGTAGGCCCGCACGTTCTCGACGTTCCCGCACGCCGCGACGTCGTGCCAGACACGCGAGCAGTTCTTGGACCGGTCGTAGAACGCGCCCTGGCAGCGAGGGTTCGCGCACACCTTCACCCGTTTGAAGGTGTCGCGATAGGACGCGGCGAGCAGCTGGACGAGCGCGTAGGTGCGCAGGGCCTCGACTCCGCCCTGACCGGGTGCGATCGCCGGCCCGGCAGCGGTGACGGTCACCGAGGTGCGTGCCACGATCGCCGGCTGCCCGTTCGGCGCCTCCCCGGCAAGCACGCGGCGCAGCTGGTCGCGCAACACGCGCAGTCGCCGCAGGCCCCGGTCGTCAAGCGCTACCGCTTCCGCGGGAGCCTGCGGGTCGGCGTCCCGCAACGCCTTCAACGACGCGTCGAGCCATGCCTGCGCCGTCTCCACGTCGGACAGCAGGTCCGGCTCGGGCGGCTTGCCGTGGCTGGCCGTGCTGAGCAGGTCCACGACGAAGCCGAGACCGCCGGGGGCGGCGTCCTCCGCTTCGGCGTAGCGAATACTCGCGGGCCACCGTGCCGTCATTCCGCTCCCCTTCGTCCTACCGGCAGACTCGTGCCTGCTGTAAGAGTCTATCGGAGTTATGTTCTTGCAAGCGGTCGGGCCGGTCGGTTCAGCGGCCCTGGAAGTCGAAACGCGGCCGTGGGCGGCCTGCCAGGTAGGCCTCGACCGACGCCGGCAGCGCCGTGCGGACGTCCTGGGTCTCGAACAGCGGCATGGCGATGTCGAACATCGCGTCGTCGGCGGCCCGTGACCCGCCCGACTCCCAAAGCCTCAGCAGCGCCTTGTGGGCGGCGTGCGCACGCGTGGGGCCGGAGGCGACGGACCGTGTGAACGACCGCGCCCGCTCCACCGTGTCGGTGTCCGGCACGACGTGGTTGATGACGCCCGCCGCCGCCATCACCTCGGCCGGGACCTGCTCGGAGGTCAGGGCCCACTCGTACGCTCGTGCCCGGCCCGCGCGGGCGGCCACGCGGTAGATCCCCCCGAGGAGAGTGACGATCGCGATGCTCTGCTCGGGGTGTCCGAACCTTGCCGACTGTCCGGCGAAGACCACGTCGGCGCGGAGTGCGAGCTCGAATCCTCCCCCGAAGCACAGGCCGTTGACGGCGGCGACGACCGGAACGGGGACCTGCTCGAGGCGATTGAAGGCGGACATGTAGCTCTCGAACCGGGCGCGCAGTTCCCCGCTCCCGAGCTGCGGCCACTGCACGATGTCGCCGCCGAAGCTGAAGTCCTCGCCGGCCGCGTGGATCAGGATCGCGCGAGCGCCCGCCTCTTCCGCCTTGCCGACCGCGGCTAGCAGTTCCTCCGACATCTGGTCGTCGATGCGGTTCTGCGGGGGGTGGGCGAGGGTGAACTCGGCGACGGAGTCGTGGATGGAGAAATGCAGATGAGGCATCCGGTGCTACCTTTTGTGGTCCTTGGTGGGGTGTGCTGTCTCAGCCCTGGTGCGGGTACTGATCGCCGTGGAAGTGGTCGGCCGGAATCACGCCGGTGAGCAGATCGCGAAGCGCTCCGGAGAAGCGGAGGACGGCGGTCAGCGGGCGATGGTGGATCGCCGCAGAAACGATCTTCCCGTCGGTGTCGCGGCAGAGCACGGTGACACCTGCGATCTCCACGCCGCCGAAGGCCGTTGCCCGCCACTGGAGATAGCTGGTCGGGCCGTCGGTGGTCTCTTCGGTGAACTCCAGCGACTCATACAGCGAGCTGGCCGCCGCGAGCGCCGGCGCGACGAGCGCCTTTCCCCGGATCGGCTTGGCCAGGACGGCGGCCTCGAGCACGATGTCCTCGGCGAAACCGTCCGCGAAGCTGTTCTCCGATCGGTCGGCGAATCCCGTCTGCCACCCGCGTGTCGCGGTCCCCGCGACGACCTTGTCCGTGAAGTCGAGGATCGCGGACGCGGCGATCGCCGGCTGCTCGACGTGGAGCCAGTGGCCGCCGCCGTCGACCACCTGGACGTCGGCCGGCGCGAACCGGGAGCCGATCGCCTCGACGAGTTCCTGGTTGGCGAATCCGTCGGCGCCGCCGCGAAGGAGGAGGACCGGCCCGGTGTAGCGGCTCGGGGTGGGAGCGTCGTCGACGCCTTGGTTCCAGATGTCCACGTAACGCGCCACGACGTCAGGGGCGACTGCGCCGCCGGCTCGGTCGAGCCGGTCGAGTTCCCATTCGCCCAGCGCGGGTGACAGTTGCGAGCGCACCGTACGCTGGGCGTCCGCCTGCCCCCCGAGCGCCCGGAACGGGGCGACGACCTCGTCGGGGAGCCGGGTGCCGCCGAGCGGAACAGGCGTGAGGAGCACAAGGCCGCGGACCTTGTCGGCATGGTGTGCCGCCACCAGTTCGGCGACCTGCGAGCCCATGCTCTGCCCGGCCACGATCACGGGCGCATCGATCTGCTCAAGCAGCGCGTCGGCCTCGGCCGCGAAGCCCTCGAGCGACAGATCCCGGGGGTCGGCGACGTCATCGGCGCGTGCCCCTGAGCCGGGCAGGTCGTACCTGACGGTCGCGGCCTTGCCGTCGAGCGCGTCCACGACTCCGTCCCAGACCTGCGCGTCGTCGAGGAATCCGTGGATCAACAGCACGGTCGCAGCGCCGGCCTTACGGGCCGCGGTCCGGGTGATGGGGAAGCCCCCGGGTGTGGTGGTCATGCCGTTTCCGTCCTCGTCGAGCCGGAGGCCGACCATTCGGCCGTGTCGATGGGTGAATAGTCGGTGGCACGCTCATCGAGCCGCCGGCTGCGCTGCACGCGGAGCCGCTCAACGAGCTCCTGCGGCAACGGGGTGGTGAAGATGTTGTCGACCAGGGAGTACTCGGCGGCAAGCCGCCCGACCGCCCCGAGGGCGCCGACGTCGATTCTTCCGTTGTCGAGATACACCTCGTCGCGGATGTGGAAGCGCTCGACGCGCCCCCACACGACATGATCGGGCAACGGGGGCATCGCGATGATGCGGTCGACGACGCACTCCATCGAGATCGGCGCATCCAGGATGCGTGGCGCCGACACGATCTCGCAGGCGCCCTTGCGCAGGCCGAGCGCCTCGAATTCGTCGACGTCACTGTCGAACTCGAAGGCGGAGCGGTGAAGGCTGTCGGCCTGGTCGATCGTCGCCATGTTGACCACGAACTCGCCGGTGTCGCGGATGTTGACGAAGGTGTCCTTGAGGGTCACCCCGTCCGCCCGGGGCTGCAGGGAGATCGAGACGACCGGGGGAAGCCGGCCGACCACGGTGAAGAACGAGACCGGGGCGATGTTGCCGGTGCCCTGGCTCGACTGTGTGCTGACCCATGCGATCGCTCTCGGCAACACGCTGCCGATCAGCAATTTGTAACTGGAGGTCGGGTCGAGATCAGCGGCATTGATGATCATGGCGTTCCCCTTCGGGAGCCGAACTGGGAGCCACAAGCATATGCAGATCACCTATGTCGTCAACCCTGCCGACGAGGGATGCTTTTGTCAGAGGTGTAGAGCTGTTGCCTGTGACTTTCCGATGTTAGGCTCACCGCCCGTCAAGGCAACGGCCAGCCGGGGTCACGTACCTCGCCCGCCTGATCCGCAGGGGCGGCGCCGCCCGCACGGCGTGCCGGGCCTGCGATCCCCCACCGCGGCCCGGCGGGCTCCGCGGCCGGCCGGCAAGAAAGGGAGTACCTGTGGTTGAGCGGCGCGATGTCGAGTTCACCGCCGATGGCGAAGTCGTCCTACGGGGCTGGTACTTCGTCCCCGACACACCCGACCGGCACCCGGCGATCTCCATGGCGCACGGCTACGCCGGGGTCAAGGAGCACGCGCTCGAAGGCTTCGCCCGGCGCTTCGCCGAGGCCGGGTTCGCGGTCCTCGTCCACGACCACCGGGGCTTCGGCGCCAGCGACGGCGAGCCGCGCCACGACGTCAACCCCTGGCAGCAGGCCGAGGACTGGCGCCGGGCCATCTCCTTCCTGGAGGCGCAGCCGGAGGTGGACCCCTCCCGGCTCGGAGTCTGGGGAAGCAGCTACGCCGGCGGTCACGCGATCGTGCTCGGCGCGACCGACCACCGCTTGTCGGCCGTGGTGGCGCAGGTGCCCAACATCAGCGGCTACCTCCAGGCCCTGCGACGCGTGCCCCCGCATCTGGTACCGGCCCTCGAGGAGGGCTTCGCCGACGCCGAACGCCGCGCGGCACGCGGCGAGCCTCTGGAATACCAGCGCGTGGTCAGCGCCGACCCGGGCGTGAAGGCGTCCTACACCTCGGCGGACGCGATCGAGTTCTACCTGCAGGCCCCGGCGAAAAACACCTGGGAGAACCGGGTCACCGTGCGCTCGACCCGCTGGGCGCGGATGTACGAACCGGGACAGCTCATCCAGCGCGTCTCACCCAGACCGCTGCTGATGATCGTCGCCGAGGCCGACCACCTGACCGTGACCGATGTCGCGCTCGAGGCCTACGAGCGGGCACTGGAACCGAAACGACTCGTCCTGATTCCCGGCGGGCACTTCGACCCGTACGACCGGCAGTTCGAGCCGGCCAGCAGCGCCGCCCTCGCATGGTTCCGGCACCACCTGTGACGCCCGGCGTCCCCGTGCTGCCGGTGCGCACCGCAGGCACTGCCGACGGCACGGGAACCCGCACCTGACCACGACCGACGCCGGCACCGAGAGCGGCCGGTGACGGCCGCGGCGCCGCCAGGCCTGGCCGGCGAGGGGCAGACCGGCGGCGACGGCGGCGCCCCGCGAGTGGCGGGCCGGACGCCTGTCCCGAGTGAAAACCCTGGTTCGGGCTGTTGATCAGGCCGTTTGTCTGCCTGCCGTCAGGCTGCTTGCTGGCACTCGTTGATGAGGCCGCCGAGTAGTTGGGTGCGACGGACGCGGCCTCCCAAGGGGATGACGGGTGCCGTGTGTCCGGTCTCTGCGGTGTGGGGAGGTCGTTGGTGGAGGGATTGGTGGGGGCGGTGCCGGTTGTAGTGGTCGGTGTAGGTGTTCAGGACGGCGCGCAGGTGCCGTTCGTTCATGATGAGCAGGCGGTCGGTGCACTCGCGGCGGACGGTGCCGACCCAGCGTTCCGCGAAGGCGTTTGCCTTCGGCGATCTCGGCCGGGGAAAGTAGCACCTGCACGCCCGCGTCGGCGAGCACGGCGTCGAAGGCACCAGAGAACTTCCCGTCCCGGTCGCGCAGGAAGAACCGGAACCGGTCCACCCGATCTTCGAGGTCCATCATCAAGTTCCTAATGGGGCTCAGCGGGCGGTAGGAGAGACTACGGTCCGTAGCCGCCAGCAGGTGAGCACTACAAGTTCCGGAGCCGGTGAGCTCTGAGGTGAGACCGTGCCCCTGCTGGTCGGCCGGGAGGCCTGACCGCTAATGGGATGGCGTGCCCGCCGGGCGGTTGGGCGTGAGCACTGGATCCATTAGGGCGCGAGCCGCGCTTCCCGCTGGCTGCATGCATGTTGGACGCGACAGGTTGGAGAAGCTGGTGCTGTTCATCGGCGACGACTGGGCCGAAGACCACCACGACGTCGAGCTGCAGGACGCGACGGGCCGCAGGCTGGCCACCGCGCGGCTGCCGGAGGGGGTCGAGGGGATCGCGAAGCTGCATGCGCTGGTCGCCCGGCACGGTGGCGGGGAGCTGGAAGCCGGGCGGGTGATGGTCGGGATCGAGACCGACCGCGGCCCGTGGGTGCAGGCGCTGATCGCGGCCGGCTACCGGGTCTACGGGATCAACCCCCGCCAGGCGACCCGGTTCAAGGAGCGCTACGGCACCTCCGGTGCCAAGAGCGACAGAGGTGACGCCCACGCGCTGGCGGACATGGTCCGCATCGACGGCAGCCAGCTACGTCCGGTCGCCGGCGACAGCGACCAGGCCCAGGCCATCCGCGTCGTCGCCCGTGCCCACCAGACCCTCATCTGGGAGCGAACCCGCACTTTCCAGCGACTGCGCAACACGCTGCGCGAGTACTTCCCCGGCGCGCTGACCGCCTACGCTGCCCTGGAGCTGACCAGCACCGACGCCCTGGAACTGCTGATCAAGGCCCCCACCCCGGAGCAGGCGGCGAAGCTGACGAGGCCACAGATCACCGCGGTCCTGGCCCGGCACCGCCGCCGCAACCGGGACCAGAAGGCCGCCGCGATCCAGGCTGCGCTGCACGAGGCGCAGCTCGGCGTCGCCGCTCCGGTGGCCGCCGCCTACGGCGCGGCGACGGTCGCGCACGCAAGGCTGCTGATCGCGCTCAACGAGCAGATAGACGCCCTGGAAGAGCAGGTGAGCGCACATTTTCTCGCGCACCCGGACGCTGAGATCTACCTGTCGATGCCTGGCATCGGTGAGATCACCGGCGCCCGGGCACTCGCCGAGTTCGGGGACGACCCCACCCGCTACACCTCCGCGAAGGCCCGTAAGAACTACGCCGGCACCAGCCCGATCACCCGCGCCTCCGGCAAGACCCACGCCGTCCACGCCCGCTATGCGCGCAACGACCGCCTCGCCGACGCCCTCCACAAACAGGCATTCTCCGCGCTGAACACCTCGCCCGGCGCCCGCCGCTACTACGAGAAGCAACGGGCGCGCGACGCGGGCTACAACCCCGCCCTGCGCCAGCTCGGCAACCGCCTCGTCAGCATCCTCCACGGGTGCCTGAAGACCCGCACCCTCTACGACGAGGCAACAGCGTGGTCACACCACGCAACCCTCACCACCGCCGCTTGACACCCCTACGCCATGGGATGTCTCACCTGCTGGGTCACCCAGTCCCGGTTCGGGTGCGCGCCGATGCCGAGGACGTGCACTTGTCGCGTTGCGACCTCCATGGCGAACAGCACGTACAGCCGCCGGCAGAGGGCGGTATCCACATGGAAGAAGTCGCAGGCCAGCAGTCCCGAAGCCTGGGCGCGTAGGAAGGAGGCCCAGGCGTCGTGAGCCCGCTGGGGCGCGGGCGGAATGTTGCCCTGCCGCAGTACTGACCGGACGGTGGCGGCGCAGACCGTGATGCCCAACCGGGCCGGCTCTCCCTGCACTCTGCGGTGTCCCCACAACGGGTTCTCCCGCGCGAGACGCAGGATCAGCTCCCGCGTCTCCTCCGATATCGGCGGCCGACCCGGCCTCGTGTGGGGGTAGGTCCACCTGGCGGCGATCAGCTCCCGGTGCCGGCGCAGCAGCGTCGCTGGGGTGACGAAGAAGCTACTCCAGCTCTGTCTGGGCAGCAGACGCGACAGGGCCGCCGGCAGGACCCGGTCGGCCGGTTCCAACTTCGGTTTACCGAGCTGGCGTTGGAGTACAGCGAGCTGGTGCCGCAGCACCAGCAGTTCGACGTCCTTGGCAGTGTTGCCCAGCAGCCGCAGGCCCGCCAGCTCCAGCGACCTGCGCGTCAGCAGATAGATCCATGACCACCGCATGGATCTCGATCATGCCCCGGTCTACCACCGTCCCGCAGCGAAACGTCCTGATCAGGGGCCCGAACCAGGGTTTTCACGCGGGACAGGCCCACTCTGACCTCGGCCGGCACGTACGCCGCGCCCGTTGCTGCTCCTCTTCGACCTCGTACCGGTTGAGGCGCCCGGTTTGCGCGGTGCCGAGGGCGAGCATGCCGAGCGACCCGGCTGCGCAGGTGTGGGAGTCGGATCCGGCCAGCGTCTTGCCGGGAACGCCGAAGCGCTGCATGTGGGTGGGGTGGGAGACGCCGTTGCCGGGCTTGGAGTACCAGATGTCGAAGCGGCGGCAGGCGGAGCGGAGGAAGGCGTGGTCCTCGGCGTTGCGCTCGTGCGCCTGGAGCAGGTTGTGGTCGACGTACTGGACGCTGACCTCGGTACGGACCCGGTCCAGGCCGAGGGCCTCGAGTTCCTGCATCACCAGGGTGCCGGTGGCGTCCTGGGTGAGGGTCTGGTCGATCTGCAGGCCGATCTCGCGGCCGGGTTCCATCCGGCCGTCGACGAGGTGATCGGCGATGAGCCGGTGCGCCAGCGTGCCGTGGGAGAGCGTCACAAGGCCCAGACCTGCGCGCCCGGCTCCGGTGCGGCAAGCCGACACCGATCCGCTGCGAACAGCGCGGAAGGGCCTGAATGGCTACGGGACGTGTCCTTGCCCGCTAGGGCTGTTCGAGGGCTTGCCCGGGGCCGGACTGTGGTTCCAGCTCGGTCACCGCGTACTCGATCCGGACGTCGTCGGCCAGTTTCAGCGCACCCAGGAATGCACTGTACGGCTTGATCCCCCAGGTGGGCTGGGTGACGGTCGCCCAGCCGCACACCATCCCATCCCCGTCACTGCCCCCGTGCACGGTCACCGGGTGGCTCCGGCCTTTGATGGTGAGGTCCCCCGTGATTTCGAAGGACTCGGGCGTTCCCGTGATGCTTGTGGAGCGGAAGGCGATGGCGGGGTGCTGTGCGGTGTGCAGCAGGCCCTCGCCCTGCAGTGTCCGTTTGATCTCCGCTTTGTCGGCGTCGGTGAGGGGTTTGAGTCCTCCCGTCCCCTCCCGGACGGTCAGCGATCCCGTCTCGACCGTCACAGTCACCGACGACTTGCCCGGATCATCCGTGACGACCACCGCGTTCCCGGACCATCGGGTGGCCTCCATCGTGAGGTCGTGCCCGGCCTTCCGGCCGAGCCCGGCGCGGCTGGTCTTGATCAGCAGGCGGCCTGTCGGCGGCCCGAAACCGTATGTTCCATCACTCAGTGCCACAAAGTTGACTGTACGTGATGAGAGTGGTCCGCGTCCTGAGGTGTGCGTGCAGGAGGGGCCGCCCGGGTGGAACTCGAGCAGAACCGGTACGGCTCAGTGGCCGCTACCGCGCCCTTCGGCCAGGGGGCGCACACCGGTAAGGGGCGGGTCTACCCGCCTGGTCGGCCAGGGGGCAAGGAAGTTGGTCACCGGGTGGTGGCGGTTGGTCGGTCCACTGGGCGTAACTGGGCTGATCGGGCAGAGCGATGAGGGACCGGTCCAGTCCGTCGCGTTCTTCGCCCGGGCGCAGCAGCGGCTCAATCACGCATCGTGTGGGCCAGCGGCCATCGTTCGATTCTCAGCAGGCGGCCGATGCTGTCCGGATCGAAGTCGTCGGCAGCGAACGGTGTAACTTCCATGACCAGGTCGCCGGGTCGGGGCTGGTCCATCGGGTCGCGCAACCGGGCCACCGCCGGCGTCGGATCGCCCAAGTGTGTGGCTGCCCACAAGGCCCGCCCGACGTGGGCGAGGCGCTCCACCAGTTCTTCGGGCGTGGGTCTTCTCGGCGGTGTTGTGCTCACGTGCGTTCCCCCTGGGCATGGGCCCGCCGGTGCGTGCAGCCGGGCGTCGCAAACCGGCTGGTGGGGGAAGGGGGCGGGGCCGCTCGCAGCCTACCCAAGGTCGACCGTGCCCCGCAGGGGGTGGGGAACTGGTCGTTTTCGGATGTGCAGGAGCGTGCGTGGGTGTGCAGGAGCGTGTACTGGTTCGTGATGTTGTAGCGCACTCACCTCGTATGGCGGGCACTGATGAGTTCCTAACGGACGTCAAGCAGATCGTGGTGATCTCGGGGGTTGGTTCGTAGGGTGGTTGTCGACGGGCCGGTTGCCG
>NZ_JBSFJX010000267.1:0-9638 GCF_053598275.1 Streptomyces sp. NPDC001156
CGAGGTCTTCGATCGCGATCGACACCCCGTGGCGTTTCGCCCAGTGCAGGAGCCGGATCAGCGCATGCCGTACCTGGGCATCCCGGTGGTCCGCGCTCCCGGACAGGTCGTAGAAGAACCGGCGCGGCCCGCCGACCGGGTTGCCGTGGGCGTCCAGCCGCCAGGCGGCCAGATGGTCGGCGTTCGTATCGACACCGATCACACCGCCCGTGCGGGCCTGGGACAGGGGGATGGTTGTGACTGGTGGGATGGTCCAGGAGGCGGTGAGGTACCAGCGGGAGCGGTCTGTGTCGTAGTGGATGCGGTAGGCCACGGACCGGTTCGTGGTGATGCGGTCGGCCCATTCCTCGCTGCGGTGGTGGAAGACCGCAGTGCCGGTGAGCGTATACCGGCCATGCGGGGCGTAGGCGAGGTGGGCGAGCGGGGTGGGTAGCTTGAGGGAGATTTCGCCGTCCGGAGTGACGCGGATGGTCTCATTGCCGAACCGCTTGCCCGATTCCCCGTCCGCCTGCAGGAACCAGCGCTCTGCCTCCCAACGTTGCCGCCACTGGGCCTGCGTGAGCTGGGCGGCGTGCAGGTGGTGCCGGTTGCGCGCGAGCCGCTTCCCGCCACGCACCACCCGGACGCGGCCCACAGCGCGGTCGGCCTGCCCGGCACCCAGCCGGTCTCGAAGGTCCTGCAGGCGCCGGGTCTTGGCGAACCACTCTCGTGCGCTGCGGTAGCCGCCCGGCGCCCGCCCCTTTCCCTTCTCTCCGACCGGCAGGGACAGGCGGTGCGCGATCGTCCGCACGCCCGCCTGAAGGCTGTGGATATGCGCGAGTTGGGCACGCCGCGCAAGCGCCTACTGATCGTGCGTGGCCTTGGTGATACTCCCGGCCCAACGCGACGAAGACTCCCCCGTCAGGGCCCGCTTACGCTCCGCCCACCTCTCCGCGGAGTGCTCCAGACCGTCGGCGCACCGGCGCTTGAGGTCCCTTGCGGCCAGCGAGCCAAGGTGCGCGCCCACCAGGCGCAGCACCTCCTCGTCGTCGGCGCTCAGGTGGCCCAGGCGGGTGCGGATCGCCACGCCCGACGGGCCGACGGCCACGAAGGGAGCAGCGATCATGCGCAACGACTCGTCAGGCATCGATGTACTCCCTCCAACACGCTTGAGCAGCAACAGGAAGAACGGTACGGGCGGGCACTGACATCAGTGCCCGCCACATGACGTGTGCGCGCTGCAACACCACGAACCAGGACATGCTCCTGCACAGCCCCGCGCGCTCCTGCACATCCGAAAACGACCAGTTCCCCACCCTCAGACTTCTGCACCATGTGGCGCGGCTGGCACACTGCTCCCCGTGCCCAAGGACCTTCGGATCGGGCTGCTCGGGGCAGCCGCCATCGCGCCGAGCGCGCTGATCAAGCCGGCGCGGCAGACGCCGCGCGTCACCGTGACCGCCGTCGCGGCACGCGACCGGACGCGAGCGGAGGCGTTCGCCCGCAAGCACGGCGTCCCCGTCGTCCACGCCGACTACGATGCCGTGCTCGCCGACCCGCAAGTGGACGCTGTTTACGTGCCTCTGCCCAATGGTCTGCACGCCGAATGGACGCTGAAAGCTCTTCAGGCCGGCAAGCACGTGCTGTGCGAGAAGCCGTTCACCGCGAACCGCGTCGAAGCCGAGCGCGTCGCGGACGCTGCCGACGCCGCCTTCGTGCGCAGTGGCTTGGTGGTGATGGAGGCATTCCACTACCGCCACCACGCGCTTGCCGAACGGATGCGCGAGGTTGTGACCGGCGGCGAGCTGGGGGAGCTACACCGCGTCGAAGCCGATGTCTGCTTCCCTCTGCCACGGTTCAGCGACATCCGGTACAACTACGCGCTTGCGGGCGGAGCGACGATGGACGCAGGCTGCTACGCCGTGCATGTCGCCCGGTTGCTCGGGAACGGCGATCCGGCGGTGACGTCGGCACGGATGCTGACACTGCGCAAGGACACGCGCATCGACCGCGCCATGAGTGCCGAGCTCGCCTTCCCCGGCGGGGTGACCGGGCGCATCCGCGCGTCCATGTGGTCGCGCCGTGTGTTGTCGATCCGGGCCCGCGCGGTCGGGACGGACGGCGAGATGAACGTGACCAACTTCCTGATGCCCCAGCTCTACCACCAGTTGACGATCCGTACGTCGCGCGGTGCGGAAGGGCATGTTGTACGGCGGGAACGCGTGCCTCGGAACCCGTCGAGCTACGCCTGCCAACTGGAGGCGTTCGCCTCCGCGATCCTCGATGGCGGACCGGTCATTACGTCTGCCAGGGACGCTGTGGCGAACATGAGCGTCGTCGACACCATCTACCGCGCCTGCGGGCTACCGCTGCGCGGCGAGATGAAAGACCAAGCCGCGGCTCAGAACCCCTAACAGACTGATCAACAGCGTGGTTTCCTTCCCGACGCCTGCCGTCGCAACCGGTCCTCGATAGCCAATGTCGCTGGGCAGGGCCTGGAACGTGTCCGGTGGAACGCCGAAAAACTTGCGTCGTCTCGGCTGAGATTGCCTCCGTGACGGCCTTCGGTGGGGGCTTGGGCAGCGCTTCGCCCAAGTCGTGAGTGGGTGCCTCGCTGCCTTCGCCTGAGCCCCTCACGCGGTCATCCAGGGAATCCAACCGCGCTGTCTGATCTGGGCTTTTGCGACAGCCGACCCTAAGATCGGCGCACCAAGAAGGGGGGCCGGATGGACAGGAACATCCGCACCGTGGACGACGTGCTCAACCTCCTGGACAGCTTGTTCGCACCGGAGGCCGACCGCTGGACGGCTGACGCGGCCGCCTGGTGGGACAGCTTCTATGCGGACCGCTCCAGGCCGGTGCCGTTCTTTGTGGCGAAGCCGGACGAGAATGTGGTCTCCTACCTCGAGCGTGGGCTGATCCCTGTCGGTCGCGCCCTCGACTTGGGGTGTGGCCCGGGCCGCAACGCGCTTCACCTCGCCTCATGGGGCTTCGAGGTGGACGCCGTAGACCTCTCCCCAGCGGCCATCGTCTGGGCCGAGGACCGCGCCCGTGAGGCCGGGACCGAGGTCCGGTTCCACTGCGGCGACGCGTTCAACCTCGTCGGCACCGAACTGACAGGCCCCTACGACCTGATCTACGACTCCGGGTGCTTCCACCATCTGCCGCCGCACCGTCGCATCAGCTACCTCGCTCTTCTCAACCGAGCTCTTGCTCCCGGCGGCTATTTGGCCCTTACCTGTTTCGCGGCGGGCGAGATGGGTTCCGAACTCGGCGATGCCGACTACTACCGTACGTCCCGGCTCCATGGCGGCCTCGCCTACACACCGGAGTCGCTGCGCTGGATCTTCTCCGATCTGGCGGAGGTCGAACTCCGCCGCATGCGCCACGAGCCGCCCGAGTCCCCGCACTTTGGCGAGTCCTTCCTGTGGACGGCCTTGTTCCGCCGGTGATGCCGCCACGGCCGTCAGTGGCCATCAACACCCGGCGACAGGGGCGTTAAGCGCTCCCACGCCGCATCCGCCAACTCACCCCGACCCTCACGAGATCAATTATCTTGGCGCGCTTGGGCCGGTACGAACACACTCAGCCGGTAGGTGGTCGGCTGGGCCAGTCGCCCGCAGTACGTGTCCAAGCGAGCCGTCGACCAGTCGATCCACTTCGCTGTGGCCCGCAGCCGATGGAGATGGGCACGCCATTCCGACTCGTCCTGAGTCTCGAAGACGACTTCCCAGTGGCCGGCGTGAGGGGCGAGACCAGCCGCCACTTGCTGCCTCTCGTTCCGTTGCTCGTGTCTGCTTTTCCGCTGTTGCGCCACCGGCCCAGCATCTGCTGTCCTACCCCACTGCAGCAAGACCAATACGACTGCACAAGGCCAGCAAAGTGCTGACCACTTGTGTGCCGCCGAGAAACCATGCGGTCGCTCGGGCCTGGGCGGGGTCTGTACGGTCAACGGCCCTGTCTCACTTTCGGTGGTGACGGAACGTCGTCGGTGTCGTTGACACTCGTGTGCGAGATATCAACGAGCTTGTGAGCACGGTGTTTTCAGGACTGGCTCCCCTGACTGTCGAGGACGTCATCAACGAACGGGAGCGGATCCTGGTGCGGGCCCGGACGCCGGAGGGTCCGGTTCCGTGTCCGGGTTGCGGGGCGTCGTCGGAGCGTGTGCACGGTTATCACCTACGGACCGTGGCTGATGTATCGGTGGATGGGCGGCGGGTCGTGGTTCGCGTGCGGGTGCGGCGCCTGGTCTGTCCGACGCGCGGCTGCCGTCATACCTTCCGCGAGCAGGTGCCCGGAGTGCTGGAACGGTACCAGCGGCGCACCGCCCGTCTGACCAGGCAAGTCAAGGCCGTGGTCAAGGAGTTAGCGGGCCGGGCGGGGGTACGTCTGCTGACGGCGCTCGCGGTGGGCCTCTCGCGCCATACCGCTTTGCGTACTCTGCTGCATATATCGCTGTCCGCCCCGCGGGTGCCCCGCGTGATCGGTGTCGACGACTTCGCCCTACGCCGGCGTCACCGCTATGCCACCGTGGTGATCGACGCCGAGACTCATGAGCGGATCGATGTCCTGCCCGACCGCACCGCCGACACCCTGGAAAGATGGTTGCGTGAGCATCCGGGCGTCGAGATCGTGTGCCGTGACGGCTCCGCGACCTCGCCGAGAGGCTGTTTACTCCTCTGTGTAAGAGGTGATCTTGCTGGGTGCTGGTCGGTCCCTGGCTGACACCTGGAATGTGACGCACAGTGAGTGACCTGATGAACGAGCACGCCCCGCACGCCGAGTCCGCAGAGTCCCGCGAGGAGGCGTCCCGCCGGCTGGCCGGGGCCCTGTCGCCCGCCGCGATCGATCGGCTGCTGGCGGACGCGGAGGCGGCCGGGGTCGGCATCGACGGTCAGGGCGGTCTGCTGCAGCAGATGATGAAGGCGGTCCTGGAGCGGGCCCTGCAGACGGAGATGGCCGACCACCTCGGCTACGAGGCGGGCGACCCGGCCGGACGCGGCTCGGGCAACTCCCGCAACGGCTCCTACCCCAAGACGCTGACGACGGTGGCCGGCCCGGTCACCGTCGACGTGCCCAGGGACCGCAGGGCGGAGTTCGAGCCGGTGATCGTGCCCAAGGGCAGGCGGCGCCTGGCCCAGGTCGACGACATGATCTTGTCTCTGTACGGCCGTGGCATGACCACCCGGGACATAACCGCGCACCTGAAGGAGGTCTACGGCTCGGAGGTGTCCCCGGCCCTGGTGTCGAAGATCACCGATGTGGTCGCCGACGAGATAACTGCCTGGCAGAACAGGCCCGTTGACGAGGTCTACCCCATCCTCTACATCGACGCGCTGAGCGTGAAGGTCCGCGACGGCGGCATGGTCACCAACAAGTCCGCCCACCTGGTCATCGGCGTCGACGTGGACGGCATCAAGAACGTCCTGGGGATCTGGCTGCAGGATGCCGAGGGCTCGAAGTTCTGGCTGAACGTGCTCACCCAGCTCAAGAACCGCGGCCTGCGCGACGCGCTGATCGTGTGCTGCGACTGTGAGGATCAAGGGGTGCTGTTCGAGACCGTGGCCTGACCCGTGCTGCGACTGACCCAGTGTCCTGAGCGCCGATCTGTCGGCCCGGTCTCGAGCGGTGCTTGCTGTCACCGGACCTGCGCAGGCGTGTCCCGATAGGGGCCTTGGCCAGAAGGCACCGTCACAGTCCTGACCGCCCGCGCGGTCCGGTGTCGGCCACCCGTTCCGATCGGTCAAGGAGACGCATGGCCCGGCCCAGTCTGTCGCACACCCCCACCGCCTCGCAGCCCCTGCAGGATGAGGTTGTCCTCGGGGTCGATACCCACAAGGACGTTCATGTTGCTGCCGTCGTCAGCGTGCTCGGTGCGCTCCTGGGCACGCAGGAGTTCGCGGCAACTGCCGCCGGATATCGCGAGCTGCTTGCCTGGGCCCGCGGCTTCGGCCTGCTTCTTCGTGCGGGTGTGGAAGGGACCGGATCCTACGGCGCCGGACTGAGTCGTCATCTCGCAGTCGAGGGCGTAACAGTGACCGACGTGAACCGGCCTGACCGGGCAGCCCGGCGCCGGGCCGGCAAGAGCGACGCGGTGGACGCCGAAGCGGCCGCCCGCGCGGTGCTCGGCGGACGCGCCACGGTCACTCCCAAGAGCAAGGACGGCCCGGTGGAGGACCTGCGGGTCCTCAAGATTGTCAAGGACTCTGCGATCCGCTCCCGCACCCAGGCGATCAACCAGCTGAAGGCGCTTGTCGTCGGAGCGGAGCCCACCCTGCGGGAGTCATTGGCGGGCCTGACCAACCGCAAACTCTTCGCCGCATGCGCCCACTTGGCTGGCGAGGAAGGCGCCGTCCAGATGGCGCTGCGGCTACTCGCCGAACGGATCCAGCAGCTCACGGCCGAGATCACCACGGTCACCCGGCACCTCAAGGCCACCGTGCAAGAGCATCACCCACAGATCCTGGAGATCCAGGGAATCGGTCCGGACTCCGCGGCGATCCTTCTCATCGCGGCAGGCGACAACCATGACCGGATCCGCAGTGAAGCCTCCTTCGCGGCCCTCTGCGGCGTCAGTCCCGTCGAGCACTCGTCCGGCAAGAGCCAACGCCGTCGGCTCAATCGAGGCGGCAACCGGCAGGCCAACGCCGCTCTCTACCGGATCGTGCTCACCCGTCTCTACCTCGAGCGACGCACCGGCGACGGCAAGTCGAAACGGGAGATCATGCGCTGTCTCAAGCGGTACGTCGCCCGAGAGATACACCGTTGCATCGCAGCGGCTCCCTTGCCCGTTCCCGGGCCCCGAGCGGCTTGACTTTCCATAGGGGCATCGGGCTGACCGGCCTCCCGGAGGCCATCAACACCGTCTGGGACAAGGCCCTGGTCCAGACCTGTGTCACGCACCTGATCCGGTCGTCAATGAAGTACGTCTCCTACGGCGACCGCAAGAAGGTCGCCGCCGCCCTCAAGCCGATCTACACCGCCAGTACCGAGTCCGAGGCGCTGTCCGCCCTGGACGAGCTGCGCTCCGATTACGGCAAGAACTACCCTGGTCTACTTGCCAGTTGGGAAAGGGCCTGGGAGGAATTCATCCCCTTCCTCGCCTTCGACCGCGAGATACGCCGCGTGATCTATACCACCAACGCCATCGAATCCCTCAACTACCAGCTGCGCAAAATCACCAAGACCCGCGGACACTTCCCCTCCGATGACGCCGCCATCAAACTCCTCTACCTCGGCATCCGCCGCATCGAGGGCCGCCACATCGACGGTGACGGCCCCATCCCCCGCGGCCGCGTCCGCGGCACCGGCACCCTCGGCTGGAAGCGCGCCATGAACCACTTCATGCTCGCCTTCCCCGACCGCCTCCCCCTCTGACCCCAGCAAGATCACCGAAAGTAACCATCCCCAGGGCCCGACCAGCAAGGCCGCACACCTCTACATACACAAAGGAATTGACAACCTCTACGCCGAGGCGATCCGCCGCGCCCTGCCCGATGCCGTTCAGGTCGCCGACCGCTGGCATCTGTGGCACAACCTGTGCGAAGCCGTCCTGAGCGAGGTGAAAGCGCACAGCAGCTGCTGGGCCCCTGTGCTGGACACGCCCCTGTATGACGGGCCGCGCGCACAGACCACCCTGGAGCGCTGGCACCAGGTCCACGGACTCCTCGACCAGGGCGTGGGCCTGCTTGAATGCGCCCGCCGCCTGCAACTGGCCCTGAACACCGTCAAGCGCTACGCCAGGGCCGATCAGCCCGAACGGATGCTCCGTGTCCCCCAAGTACCGGGCCAACCTCGTCGACCCCTACCGCGAACACCTGCGCAAACGCCGGTCCGAAGATCCCGCCGTCCCCGTCAAGCACCTCTTCGAAGAGATCAAAGCCCTCGGCTTCACGGGCTGCCTCAACCTCCTGCACAAGTACATCAACCAAGGCCGCGCGGACGCCGACCGCAGTCACATCTCCCCGCGCAGGCTCGCCCGGATGCTGCTCACCCGGCCCGACAACATCAAGGCCGAACACCACGACCTCTTGGCCCGGCTCACCGCGGCATGCCCCGAGATGACCAAACTCGCCGCCCACATCCGGACCTTCGCCCAGCTCCTGGCACCCGACCCAGCAAACGGCGACCTGCTCGAGCACTGGATCATGTAGGTCCGCACAGCCGACCTACCCCACCTGCATGCGTTCACCCGGGGCCTGGAGCGGGACCACGACGCCGTGATCGCAGCCTTCACGCTCCCCTACCACAACGGCGGAACCGAAGGCGTCAACACCAAGACCAAGGCGATCGCGCGGCAAATGTACGGGCGGGCAGGCTTCACTCTCCTACGCCACCGCATCCTCCTCGGATAGCGTCACCCTCCGCTACCACCGAAAGTGAGACAGGGCCGTTCACCGGACAGACCCGTCCTCGGCGGACTCATTAATGAGTACAAGATGGCCAGTTGACAGTGGTACGAACCCCCAGATCAGCGCCCGAATCCCGTATTTGAGCCCCACACGGTGCCGTCCAGGTTCAGATGGGTCAGCCCCGCTGCCTTCGTCCGCTCCAGCGCGGAGTGCAGATCCGGCGCCCCGGCCGCCAGGACGGTCAGTCCTTCGTGCAGGTAGCGGTAGGCGGTGGAGGATGACAGGCCGTTGTCACGGGTGAGTTGCGTCCGGCGTGTGCCGTCGAGGAATCAGTGCAGGATGAGCACGGCCTGCCGGAAGCAGCCCAACGCACGCCGTCCCTGGCGGGTGCCGATCGCGGCGCGGTGGTCGCGCAGTAGGTGGGCCATGTGCTCGGTGGTGGATCGGCGGATCTCGAGCACGGTGGTGCATGTGACACTGGTCGGCACGTGAGGCCCCTCGGTCGGATCTTTCTGTCGTAAGATCGTTCCTACCAGGGGCCTTACGGTTGCCGGGACTTGGGCACAGCGGGGGCACGCAGCACAGTCCAGCGATCGCAGCGAGCGACGACCGGTTACCGGGAAAGGCTCAGTCCCGTCCGTAATTGCGAGATGTCGTGCGGACGAATGCCCGGGTGCGATGGGCGCACGGTTGGACCGTTCGAGCGAGTTTTTTGCTGTGGTTTGCCTGTGCCGAAATTCCGGCCGCGCGCGTTCCATCTGCCACTTCGCCGGTCAAGTCGCTCTGCAGGCCGTGACTGGCGTGGGTGAGTTGCCTTGCGGGCGATTGATGACACACCCTACCGTCCAATCCCGCCGGACAAATCGTCCAGTTTCGTTGGACAATGTTCGGGTTTCCATGAGTATTCGAGTCTTCGCGGGGGTCGTCGTCTGGTCGGCGTGCGGACCGCAGACCGCAGGGGCCTGCTTTGGAGGAGGAACGGGTCATGAGGGTCAGCGTTTTCGGGCTCGGCTACGTGGGCTGCGTGTCGGCCGCGTGCCTGGCCAGTATGGGTCACGAGGTCATCGGGGTGGACGTGAACCAGGTGAAGGTCGACCTGGTCAACGACGGCAAGGCCCCGGTGGTCGAGGAGGGGATCGGTGAGCTCGTCGCCGAGGTCGTGGGGACCGGAGGGCTGCGCGCCACTGGCGACGTCCGCGAGGCGATCATGGGCAGTGAGGTGTCGCTGGTCTGCGTGGGCACGCCGTCGGAGCCCAACGGCAGTCTGTGCACCAGGTACTTGGAGCGGGTCGCCGAGCAGATCGGCGC
>NZ_JBSFJX010000268.1:0-9614 GCF_053598275.1 Streptomyces sp. NPDC001156
CCTTCATCACCTCCTGGAACTCCTTCCTGTGGCCCCTGCTCGTCCTCAACCAGACCAAGTCCCAGACCATCCCCGTTACTTGATCCCCGTCGTCGCGATGCCCTGGACGATCTGCCGCTGGAAGACCAGGAAGACCGCGACGAGCGGCAGGAAGCCCAGGACGGAGGAGGCCATGACCTCGGCGTACTGGATGTTGCTGTTGTTGATCAGGGAGGCCAGGCCGACGGGGATGGTCTGGGACTTGGTCTGGTTGAGGACGAGCAGGGGCCACAGGAAGGAGTTCCAGGAGGTGATGAAGGTGAGGATGGCGACGGTGGACAGGGCCGGACGGCAGATGGGCATGCAGACCGTTGCGTAAACCCTCCACCAACTCGCCCCGTCGATGCGGGCGGCCTCGATCAGCGCCATCGGGATGCCGCGGAAGAACGCCTGGAAGACGAAGACGGACACCGGTGCTGCGACCGAGGGCAGGATCAAGGCCCAGAAGGTGCCGAGCAGGTGGAGCGATCGGTACTCGATGAACTGCGGCAGCACCAGGGCCTCGGTCGGCAGCATCAGCCCCGCCGCGACCAGGCTCATCACCACAGTCCGGCCGCGGTAGCGGAGGAACGCCAGCGCGAAGCCCGCCATCGAGCAGAAGGTCACGGTGAAGACCACGGCGAGGGTCGAGATGACCAGGCTGTTGAGGTACCAGGTGCCGATCGGGTAGTTGTCCCAAGCGTAGGAGTACGCGTGCAGGGACCAGCCGCCGGCGAACGGCGAGGTCGGATCCTGTGTGATCGATCCGTCGGAGCGAAGCGAAGTGATCAGTGCCCAGCCGAAGGGCACCAGCCAGATCAGGGCGAACAGGGTCAGGCACACGCCGCAGAGCCGGTTGAAGAGTTTCGCGCCGTCGACCGCGGGCGCGGCCGTCGTCGCGGCGGGCCGCGGCTGGGTGATGGTGGTCATGGTGTCCTCCGCTCAGGCCGCGGTGCTGGTCGCGCGCCGGCGCCGCAGCCCGTACCAGGCCGCCGATATCGCGACGATGATGACGAAATAGACCATGGTGGCGGCAGCGCCGTAGCCGCCCCGGTAGGAGGTGAAGCCGGTGTCGTAGATGTATTCGATGACCGGCCGGGTGGACTGGTTGGGTCCGCCGCCGAGAAGCAGGTAGATCTGGTCGAAGACCTTGAGCGAGGCGAGGATCTGGAGGATCACCACCAGGCTTGTGGTCCGGCCGAGCAGCGGTACCGTGATGAAGCGGATCTGCTGCCAGGGGCTCGCCCCGTCGATCGCCGCCGCCTCGTAGACGTCCGGTGGGACGTCTTGGATCGCGGCGGTGTAGAGGACGAAGTTGAAGCCGAAGGTCCACCACAGGGTCATCAGCGTCACGGCGGTCCAGCCGCCCGAGGTGCTGCCGATGAAGTCGGGCACCGGCAGTCCGACGGCGCCGAAGAGTTTGGGGAGCAATCCGATCTGCGGGGTGTACATCCACAGGAAGATCAGCGCGACCACGGAGGACGGCACGACGTAGGGCGCGAAGAAGGCCAGGCGGTAGAAGACCCGGCCGCGCGGCATGCGGGCGGCGAGGATGGCGAAGACCAGCGCGAGGACGACTAGCGGCGGTGTGGTGAACAGGGTGAACAGCACCGAGTGCCACATGGCGTTCCAGAACAGCGGGTCGCCGACCACATCGGAGTAGTTCGACAGGCCCACCCAGTCGCCCAGCCCGTTCTTGACGGTGGTGGTGTTGAAGAAGCTCAGCACCACACCCACAAGCAGCGGTCCTACCAGGAACACCAGGTAGATCACGAGGAAGGGCGCGCTGAGCAGCACACCGGCCCTTCGTTCGGAGCGGGGCGGCCGGTCGAGCGGCAGGGGCTTCGCGAGCGCCGTGGGTGCCGGTCGCGTCGAGACGAGGGTCGTCATGGTGGCTGCCTCCTACTTCATCGTGACCGGCGGTCGGGCCGTGGTGAACCGCTTCAGGCCGGAGCGCATGCTGGAGACCGCGCCCCGAGGGGTGAGCCGCCCGGAGATGGCGTCGATGATCGTCGCGCCCACAGTGTTCTGGAAGTCCGAGCCCGCGCCGGTGTACCAGGCGACGGGGTCGTACTGGGCGTTGAAGGCGGCCTGCACGTAGTTGCGCTGTGGTGACTGGTCGAGGAATGCCTTGCTGTGCTGGGTGGGCAGCCACGCGGGGATGTGCCCGCCCTGCGCCCATACGGAGCTGTTGTCGAGCAGGGACTTGATGAACCGCGCCGCGTTCCGGGTGCGGGCGGCGGAACGTTGGGCGTTGCGTGGGATGACCAGTGCGTGTGAGTCGGCGTACGCCACCGGCTTCGGGCCGAGCAGCGCCGGGAAGGGGACGACGTTGAAGTGGAGGCTCTTGACCTGCCGGTACGAGGGGATCTGCCACTCGCCGTCGAAGAGGAACCCGGACTTACCGGTGCTGAACAGGGCGTTCGCGCCGGAGCCGTTGAGGCTCTTCGGCATCAGGCCGCCCGCGGTGAGGCTCTGGATGAAGGCGAATGTCTCCTGCATCGCCTCGTTGTCGATGGCGATCCGGGTGCCGGAGTGGGTGACGATCGGTCCGGCGAGCCCGGAGTAGATCATGCAGAAGTATCTCCACGCCGTGGACGGATCAGCGGTGATCGACATCACCGCCCCGTACTGCGCGCCACCCGCTTCCTTCATCGCCTTGACGGCGGCCAGGAAGTCCTCCTTGCCCTTGAGCGAGGTGAGGCCGTCACCGGCGGGATTGAGGAGGCCGGCTTTGCGAGCCAGGTCCACGTTGTAGTAGAGGACGAAGGGGTGAGTGTCCAGGGGCACCGCGTACACGGTCCCGTCCACGGTGGCTTTCTGCCAGGCCGCAGGGGTGAACTTGTCGTTGGTGACGCCCAGTTCCCCGATCCCGGTCTGTGTGATCGGTTCCAGCAGGTCGGACGCGGCCAGCAGCGGAAGCCGTGACAGATGGGAGATGGCGACGTCCGGGGGAGTGCCGCTCGCCGTGGCCAGTGCCAGTTTCGTGTAGTAGGGGCTGCCCCAGCCCAGGATGGTCGCCTCGACCGACGTGTTGGGGTTGGCTTTCCGGAACGCGTCCTCCATCAGCACCATGTTGGCGCCGTCACCGCCGGTGAAAAGGTTCCAGAAGATGACGTCCGCAGTGTTCGGCTGCGAGCCTGTCAGGCCGGAGGCGAGCGGGGAGGAGCACGCCGCGAGCCCTCCGGTCAGGGCGAGACCGCCGCCAAGGGCCAGGAACCGTCGGCGCGCCAGCGCTCCGCTCATGGGGGTCTTCACCTCGTCACTCCGATGTGAACTGGATGGCGCAGACCCTGACACACGATTTGCAACGATGCAATAGGTCGGCACGAAGAGGCCCTCGAGCGCAGCGTCCGCGGCATGTCAAGGGCAAGCGACCCCTACGGAACGTGTGACTCCTGTGGGCTGTGGCCGCCGCTGCGAACCGCCCGGCCCGGGGCGGACGACCGCGACTGCCGCGCGGCGCGCACGGCACTCACCGTGCCGCGGGCCGTCGACAGGAGGACTCGCGGACCACCAGCCGGAAGGGCGTCGCCTCGTGCGGCACCGTCGCAGGCCCGGTCTGAGGCTCCTGGGACGGTGCGGCCTCCTCCGGCCCGGCGGGGCGCGGCATCTGCTTCTCCAGCAGGGTGAGCGCACGCTCGGCGATGACGTCCAGGTCAGGGGCGATCGAGGTGAGCGGCGGGTGGGTGTAGGCCGACTCCTGAATGGCATCGATGCCGACCACCGCGACGTCCTCGGGCACCCGGACACCGGAGGCGTCCAGCGCCCGCAGCGCTCCGACGGCCAGCGCATCGTTGAAGGCGAAGATCGCGTCCGGCAGTGGGCCGTCGCCCTCCAGCAGTTCCCGCACGGCCGCGTAGCCTTGATCCCTGCTCCAGTCCTCGACCGGCACGACCAGCCAGTTCACCCGCCGGACCCGAGCCGCCGACATCGCCTGTCGGTAGCCCTCCGTGCGTTGGCGGCCGTTCTCGCTGCTGTTCTGGCCGAGCGCGACGATCCTGTGGCAGCCCTGGTCCAGCAGGTGCTCCACCGCGGTGCGGGCGGCCGCCACGTTGTCGATCCCGACCCGCGGGAACTGGTCGCCGACGCTGTGCTCACCCAGCAGGACCAGCGGAAAGTCGGGTTTCGTCGCGGCGACGTCGGCCGCCGGCACGGTCAGGGCGCTGAGCAGCACGCCGTCGGCGACGTTGGTCAGGCCGCCCTCGAGGATCCGCCGCTCCACCTCGCTGTCGCCCGCGGTTGCCTCGACCAGCACCGTGATCCCGCGCCGGCCCGCGGCCCGGATGAGGGCCTGGGCGAGCTCGGCGAAGTAGGGCTCGGCGAGGTAGGGCACCGCGAGGGCGATGAAACCGGTGCGGCCCGACCGCAGGCCGCGGGCCAGGTAGTCCATCCGGTAGCCCAGCTCGTCCAGCGAGCGCTGCACCCGGGCTCGGGTCTCCGGTCTGACATGTGCGTAGCCACTGACCACATTTGACACCGTCCGCACCGACACTCCGGCGTGCTCGGCCACGTCTCGCATCCGCACTCTGACCACTGGGCGGCCTCCTTCCCGTCGAGTCGGCTCTCAAAGTCTGCCGCACCGGCGGCGCCGTCCGGCTGCCACGCTGCCGCAGAGCTCCGGACGGGCCTTGCATCGTTGCAAACGATCACTCATGATGATGGACGTCGATTATAGGAACGCTGGTGCCGGGCATACCGGAGAAGGCAGAAGGAGGGCTCGTGAGGGCGACCGAGCGGGACGGGACGTATCCGAGGCCGATCCTGCAGCGGCAGCGGTGGCACAGCCTGGACGGCGTCTGGGAGTTCGGGTACGACGACGCCGACGCGGGCGAGCGCGACGCATGGTTCGCCGAGGAGGGGGCCGGCGGCTTCGACCGGGAGATCACCGTCCCGTTTCCGCCCGAAGCCCCCGCCTCCGGAGTCGGCGAGACCCGGCCGCGCCGGGTGGTCTGGTACCGCTGCCGCATACCTCACGAGGTCCTCGCAGTCAGCGGCGGCGACCGGGCGCTGGTGCACTTCGGAGCCGTCGACCATCGGGCGAAGGTATGGCTGGACGGCCACATGGTGGCCGAACACGTCGGCGGGCAGACCCCGTTCACCGCCGACGTGACCGGCGCGATGAGGCCCGGCGCCGACGAACATGTGCTTGTCGTCCGCGCCGAGGACGACCCGGCCGACCTGGCACAACCGCGCGGCAAGCAGGACTGGCAGGAACGCCCGCACGCGGTCTGGTACGAGCGGACCACCGGCATCTGGCAGACCGTATGGACCGAGACGGTGGCGGCCCAGCACATCGCCGACCTGGCCTGGATCCCCGACCCCACGCGCGGCGTCCTGGCCGAGATGACCCTGGCCACGGCGCCCACCGCTCCGCTGACGGTGGAGGTCGCGCTGAGCCTCGACGGCGAGGCTCTGGCCCAGAGCACCACTGCGGTCAGCACCCCGCGCAGCCGGATCGACCTCGTCATCCCCGCACTGCGCAACGGGATCGACCGCGAGGACCTGCTGTGGAGCCCCGAGCGGCCGACCCTCCTTGACGCGCGGGTGACCGTGCGCGACGCCGGGACCTCCGCGGTCCTCGACACGGTGGACAGCTACGTGGGGCTGCGCAGCGCCGGCGTCGGCGGCGGCGCCTTCCTGTTGAACGGCCGCCCCTATTACGTGCGCTCGGTGCTCAACCAGGGCTACCGCGCCGACACCCTGATCGCGAACGCCGGGACCGATGAGCTGCGCAGCGAAGTTGAGCTGATCAAGGCGATGGGGTTCAACGCGGTTCGCATCCACCAGAAGGCCGAGGACCCCCGCTTCCTGTACTGGGCCGACCGGCTCGGTCTCCTGGTGTGGGGCGAGACCGCGGCCGCCTACGAGTTCAACACCGAGGCGGTGAAGTTGCTCACCCGCGAATGGCTGGACCTGGTGCGGCGCGACCGCAGCCACCCGTCGATCGTCACCTGGGTGCCGATCAACGAGAGTTGGGGGGCGTCGGACATTCCGCGTGATCCCGCGCAGCGGCACTACTCCATCGCCCTGGCGAATCTCACCCGGGCCGTCGACCCGACCCGGCCGGTGGTGTCGAACGAGGGGTGGGAGCACACCGACAGTGACATCCTCGGTGTCCACGACTACTCCGCCGACCCCGAAGAGCTCACCCGGCGCTACGGTCACGCCGCAGCCTTCGAAGCCGTGCTGGCCGGTCCGGGCCCGCAGGGGCGGGCGCTGGCGGTCACCCCCCAGCAGGTCGAGCGGTACGCCGCGGGCGACGCCCCGCTGATGATCACCGAGTTCGGCGGCCTCTCGCTGCGCGCCGACGACGGCGACTTCTCCTACACCCGGACCAGTTCCGACACGCAGTACGCCGCGCTGTTGGGCGACCTGTTCGGCGCGCTGCGGTCGAGCCCGGCCGTCGCTGGCTTCTGCTACACGCAGTTCATGGACACCGCGCAGGAGACCAACGGCCTGCTCTTCCCCGATGGTTCACCGAAGCTGCCGCTCGAGACGATCCGCCGCATCGTCACGGGGGAGAAGGACGAGACCCCGACGCCGGCCGTCTGACCGGGCGGTACCCGCCGGGCCCCGCCCGCGACCGGACCCGGGAGCTCCTGCACCGCACGGGGGCGTCAGGGTGCGGCGCCGTCTAGCGGTCAGATGCGCCAGGAGCGGATCCTGTCGGCGGCGCCGAACACGTTGTCCTTACCGACGATGAGGTCCTTGCACAGTTCGACGAGTTCGCCGTAGGGGGCGTCGAGGCCCTCGCCACTGGCGTGCATGTAGGCGAGAGTGACGGCGCACGCGTAGCGGACGTTGAGGGAGGGCAGGGGCCTCAGCAGGAGCAGGGTGTGCAGCAGCGCGGCCGCACGCCAGGAGGCGTCCGGGACGACGCCGAGGCGGGGCGGGTCGACACGATGGCGTACCACGGCCGCGACGAGCGCCGAGAAGTCGCTGATGTGAGGCTGGTCGGGGAGGGCCACTTCATGCTGCTGCAGGAGCCAGCGGACATCGATGTGGATGGCGGGTGCCATTGTTCAGGCAGCCCTGCCCGCCGTGCCCGTATCCGGACCGTCGTCGATGCCCGCGGCGGCGATGGCATCCGCCAGCGCGGGGTCGGCGAAGACCCGCTGGAAGACTTCGGCGCCGTCCTTGAGGGCCCGGTGGTGGGCGATCGCATCGGCGGTGGACGCCCTCACGAACGTCTTCATCGGCACGCCCTGCTCCTTTGCGATCGCCCGGAGGTCCTCGAGCTCCGCATCGGAGAATTCCACGTTGAGTGCTGCCATGCGTGTAAGGCTACCGCTCGGGTACCAGCGATTCAATCATCGCAGTTCAGAGCAGCCACCCCGGGTACCTGAGGGGTACCTTCCGGAGCCGGATGCAGGAGATGGGGACGCCCTTGAGCGCGCTGGAGAGGCTGGCGCCCGGCACGTTCGGCACCGGCGACGACGCGACGAACGGGGCGACCACATGGGCAAGGCCAGTCGGCGCCGTCGGGAAGCATGGCGCAATCCTGCGAACCGGAAAAATCGCCCGGCCTTTCACGAGGAGAGGTTCACTATGCTCGCGCACGGTCTGCCGGAGCCCGGCGAGCCACTTTCGGTGGCGCAGGCCCTAGCCGCGGGCAGTGCATTGGTGGCCGCCAACGCCCGCCCCGGGCCGGTTCCACAATGGTTCCGGAAAGGCGGGGACGTTCTGGATCTGCTCGCTGCCGGGACGCCGGGTGGGCAACTCTGCGACCATGAGGAGAAGTTCACCGCCATGCGATGAGCGGCCGCCCTTCCGGTAGTGCTCTTTGGCAGCCCTCCACGAGCCCCACTCCGCATCACCTTTGGCGTCCTTGGAGCGGGGGACGGTCTTGATACCCAGAACCCGCCCGACGCCCCTGAGTAGAATTAACGCGGTGGATCGAGGTTGACAGGTGGAGCCCGGTGCGGGTGTCCTGTCCCGCGCGGTTGAGGTGATTCAGCAGGTCGTAGGCCATACGAGATGACACGCGGGGTATGCGACTTGACCCGCTCGACTCGACGCGCTCGACCTTCCTCTTCGAAGGACTTCCCCTCGCCTCCGGTTCCGGCATTCCTCAACGGTTGTAATTCCCGTACATGCGCGGAGATTTGGATGTTCCCCTCCTCGAGCGCAGTTTCCGCGAAGCCCGGATGGATTGCCGTCGGATTTTCTTGAGTCGTCCGGTTCCTTCTGCCCTTCCGGCGTGCACAGACATGCAGTTTGAACTTGGTGCCATTCACGCGAGATGGATACGCGGCCGTTCGGCGGCCCTGCGCCAGTCGATGTGGTGTCGACCGCCGTGCGGGCGAGGTGCCGACCTGACGTCGGCGGCGGGTCGCGGGTCTTCTGCGAGAAGCCGGTCGCCGTCAGTCTCGAGGCCGCCGCCCACGTCGCCGAGGAAGCGGAGCGCGCATCCGGCGTGTTCGTTGTCGATCACGTGCTGCGCTACAACCTGATCCTGCGGCTGCTTCAGCGGCTCGGCGGGGAGGGGCTGCTGTATCCGCTGCGGCAGTTCGCCTTCGAGAACGATGCCTCCGACGAGGACCTGGGCCCGGACCACTGGTTCTGGGACCCGGCGCGCAGCGGCGGCATCCACATCGAGCACGGCGTGCACTTCTTCGACGCGACGAGCGCCCTGATGGGCAGCGGTCCGGTCGAAGTGCAGGGCATGGCGGTGCGGCGACCCAGCGGCCCGGTGGACATCGTGGTGGCCACCGCCACCCACCCCCGCGGGAGCGTGGCCACCCACACGCACTCCTTCACCCACGCCCCACCGCGCCGAGCGGCAGTTGATGCGCCTGGACTACGGCTTCGCCGAACCCCGGGTCACCGGCTGGATCCCCACTTTCGCGACGGTCACCGCCTGGACCGACGACGCGGGCGCCGCCCGCTGGGAGCGACTGCCCGAGCGGGCGGACGACCTCCTTGCGGTCCCCGGGCTGCGTCCGCACGGGCAGGAGCGGATCACGGTGTCGGTCGCCCGGTTCGGACCGTCCGGCCTCCGGCCGCGGGATCAGGCGCGTCGTCCCGCATCGGGCCGACTGCGTGATCGACCTGGGCAGCGAGACGCGCAAGCCGTACATCTATGCCGAAAGCGTGCGGGCGGCCATGACCGACCTGCTGCACTGCGCGGCGCACGGCGGCACCCCCTGGCCGGCGTTCGCGCCGGACTGGCCGCCGTCGCGGTGGCTGAGGCAGCGACTCGGTCGGCGGAGACCGGGCGCACGCTGCCCGTGACCATCCCGTCTCCTCGACCGCTGGAGGATCCGGATGACCACGCGCGCAATCCCGTCCCGAACCCGGCCGTCGCCGAACCCGCCACGGGCGGATCAGGCGGAGCGGACCGTGCCGTCCCGTGGTGGCGGGACGCCGTCTGTTATGAGATCTACCCCCGCTCCTTCGCCGACAGCGACGGCGACGGCGTCGGGGACCTGGCCGGTGCCACAGCGCGGCTGGGGTACCTGCGGACACTGGGTGTCGACGCAGTGTGGATCACCCCGTTCTACCGTTCCTAGTCAGTGAGCAGGAGTGAGTCTTGTACCCAATCCTGGTCAACTGGCGCATCCCGAACGGTGGTGGATGCACTGGTCTCCCGC